>DLXL01000163.1:5640-6011 GCA_003448025.1 Saprospirales bacterium
GGCTTTCCAATTTTGCCTATCATGTGGAAATTCAGGCCTGGATGTTTGTACTGGCGGGTTCAGCAGCCATTATTATAGCCTTCCTCACCGTTAGTTTCCAAAGCATCAAAGCCGCATTGGCCAATCCCGTTCAATCACTTAGAAATGAATAAGTTATGATTTTGAACAATCTCAAACTTGCCTTTCGCAACCTGCGTAAACAAAAAGGATTTGCGATCATCAATATCCTCGGGTTGTCTGTTGGGATAGCCTCCGTATTGCTCATTTTCCGAATGGTGCAGTTTGAACTGGGGTTCAACAAAAACTTCAGGCACTACGACCGCATCGTGCGCGTATGCACGCAGGAGAAAGGACTCGAAGGTCAGGAGAGT
>DLXL01000163.1:6141-9509 GCA_003448025.1 Saprospirales bacterium
GAGGACTCGAAGGTCAGGAGAGTTTCACCCGTGGTGTGCCTATCCCGGCTATGTCGGAGATAAAAAATACCATCACCCAGTTTGCGGCTACCAGTCGCATCAAGGAAAACTGGCCTACCATTCTGGTCCCCAATCCCGGCGGTGGAGCACCGCTCAAAAAATTCTACACCGAAGAAGGCGAAATAGCCCTTTTTGCGGAGCCAGCTTTTCTGGATATTTTTGATTTTGCCTGGATGGCCGGCAATCAGGGTAATGTCCTGAAAGAACCAAATACCCTGGTTTTAAGTCAGAAAATGGCCGAAAAATGCTTTGGAAGCTGGCAAAATGCCGTTGGTCAAACCCTGCTCATTGACAACGAGCCCATGATGGTGCAAGGTGTAATGGCCAATTCTCCGCCACAGTGCGACTTCCCCATCAATATGCTGATTTCCTATCAAACGCTGATCAGCAGTCCGGATAAATATGAGTACCGGGATGATTGGGGCAGCACCAGTTCCAACGACCAGATTTTTGCGCTCCTGAACAACCCAGCGCAATTCCAGGAAGCCAATGTAGCTGTGGAAAAAGTGGGCAAAAAGCAATATGTAGATGAAAGTGGCGGACAAAGTTCCTACAAAGGACACCTCTTGCAACCGCTTGCCGGAATGCACTACGACGCCCGTTTCGGCACCTTTGCCACCCATGTGATTTCCAAAAGCAGGCTTTGGGTGCTCTCCTCCATCGGCTTGCTGATTTTGCTGATGGCCTGTTTCAATTTCATCAACCTGTCTACCGCACAAGCCCTGCGCCGCTCCAGGGAAGTGGGTGTGCGCAAAACCCTGGGAGGCAGCCATACCGCTCTTTTTGGCCAGTTCATGTCTGAAACAGCCATGATTGTTGGTTTTTCTGTGCTATTGGGCACGCTTATAGCCTGGTTGGGACTTCCCCTGCTGGAACGCATTTCAGAAGTGCCTACCGAACTGCCTTTCCTGAACCAGCCTGTGCTGTGGATATTTATATCAGTCTTGGCGTTGGTGGTTACCCTGTTATCCGGTTTTTACCCGGCACTGGTGCTGGCTGGATTCAACCCCATCAAAGCCCTGAAAAACGACCTCTTCAACCAGACTTCCAGCGGAAATGGGTTGCGCAAGGGGCTGGTGGTGATGCAGTTTTTGATTGCGCAGGCATTGATTGTGGGAACCATTATTACCCTCGGTCAACTGGATTACCTGCGCAATATGGATATGGGTTTTCGCAAGGAACTGGTGTATACCTTTAATATGGCGGGCGACAGCATAGCACAATCCCGTATGAGCGGTTTCAAACAACGACTCCTGCAAATTCCCGGCGTAGAGTCCGTATCGTTCAGTTCCGACCAGCCTTCTTCAGGCAGTACCTGGATGACCAACTTTGCCGTAGGAAGAGGCACTGATTATCAACGGTTTAACACGACGATCAAATACGGTGATGCTGACTTTTTGCAGACTTACGGGATGAAAATGGTGGCTGGCCGCTGGCTGGAACCCAGCGATACCGTGAAAGAATATGTGGTGAATGAAACCATGGTTAAAAAGCTGGGCATTGCCAATCCGGAAGAAATTCTGCAAAAGGAGCTACGGATGGGCAGTGGTAAATGGCGCAAAATTGTAGGCGTGATTCAGGATTTTCATGCACATTCAGCCCACCGCGAACTGGAACCCATGACCCTGAGTTCCAACCTGGAGCGCTTTTATGTAACCGGCGTTAAAATCAAACCCCAAAACATCAAAGCTACCACCGAAGCCATCCAAAAAGTGCATGATGAAACCTTTGCGGAACAGGTGTTCGATGCTTCGTTTTTTGACGAGCAGATTGCGGATTTTTACCTGGATGAAAACCGTTTTTCCGACACCTGTAAAGGTTTCGGCGCCATAGCCATCTTTATTTCCTGCCTGGGATTGCTGGGGCTTGCTACTCATGCCGCCCAACGCAGAACCAAAGAAATTGGTATTCGCAAGGTGCTTGGCGCAGGTGTAAGCGGTATCACCATGCTGCTGGCCAAAGACTTTCTCAAACTCGTGCTGATAGCCATTGTAATCGCTTCGCCATTGGCTTATTATCTGATGGATAAGTGGTTGCAGGATTTTAGCTATCGTATTGATATTCAATGGTGGATGTTCGTACTGGCGGGTTTTGTAGCCATTTTAATCGCCTTCCTGACCGTCAGTATTCAGAGTATCAAGGCAGCTTTGGCCAATCCGATTAAGTCGCTGAGGAGTGAGTGATGGCTATGCCAGATTGGGAAAATTATCCCAGCTACGCGCATTTCCGTGAGTCCTTTGCTGATTTTCTGTACCGGCATAGATCAGGAATGATTGCTCGGCTGGCGTACCTGAGATCTTTTGAAAGAATTGAAGGTTTTTGAAAAATTCTGGTTTAAGTGTTTGGCTGGATTTGATTTCAACGGGATAAATCTGACCTGCCTGCTCAATCAAAAGATCTATTTCATTCCCGGAATTGTCTCGCCAATAATAGCAACCGGGGCGATGGCCATGATGCAGGAATTGCTTCATGTATTCTACCACGATAAAGTTTTCAAAAAGTGGGCCACGCATGGGGTGATTTTCTAATTCGGTGGCCGTGCGGATACCTAACAAGGAGCAAGCCAATCCTGTATCATAGAAATACAGCTTGGGGGTCTTCAACAGCCGTTTATTGTAATTCCTGAAATATGGAGGCAGTAAAAATGCCACAAAACTTGTCTCAAGTACAGAAAGCCAGCTCTTGATAGTTGGTAAAGAAAAATTAGTATCGTTAGCTAAAGATGTTTGGTTAAATATTTGACCAATATGCCCTGCGCATAATCTCACGAATCGTTCAAAAGCGGCTAAATTGCCTATATTTTTCAATAAACGCACATCGCGCTCCAAATAGGTGAGGAGATAAGATGGATAAAAAATTTCTGGTGGGGTATTTTGATCATAGACACGGGGATAGAATCCTTTTACTATGTATTCAAAAGGGTTTTTGAGTTGAAATGGAGTAACTTCCAGTTCTTGAATAGAAAACGGCAACAGGTTAAATACTGCAACCCTACCGGCAAGACTCTGTGTTATTTTCTCCATAAGAAGGAAGTTTTGAGAGCCAGTTAAAATGTATCTTCCATTTTGCCTGCTTTGATCTACCTCCACCTGTATGTACGAAAACAATTCGGGTATATATTGAGCCTCATCAATGATTAATCCATTCGGGTATTGTTTTAGAAAGCCAATAGGATTTTCCGAAGCAAATTGCCGAGTAGGGAGATTTTCAAGGTTTGCATAAGCGTAATTTGGAAACACACTCTTGGCTAGTGTTGTTTTGCCCGATTGCCTAGGACCGGTAATGCTTACTACCGGCATGGTTTGGGC
>DLXL01000112.1:0-1459 GCA_003448025.1 Saprospirales bacterium
CTGGTGCTTCAGCAATTCGTTTGTTGATCCATTTGGCAAAATCTGATTGCCTGTTTTTGTATTTATACCAAAACCAGAGTCTGGTATGGAAAAACAACATGTTCTTCCGATTTGGTTTCTGCTTGTAATATGTGGCAAGTTCAGAAGATAAACTTGATTTAGCTGAGATACCAAGTTTCTTCTCAGCCTTGATCTTTAAGGTGTTTTTGACTAATAATCGTTCACCTTTCTCCTGATCCAGAAATTTGTTGACATTACAGGAAGACAGACTGAAAACTGCCAGGAGTATAAAAATTATACCAAAACGGCCTGATTTGATAAATGATCTACAAGAAAACATCTCAACGATATTTGCGCAAAGGCTCAAGAAGAAAGGTTTGAATACTTTAAACCAATACATTGGGTCAGGCTGTTTTTGGGATTGGGGAATAGTGCAAAAGTCGCAAAAAAGCGTCAGGTATTACAGCATGGTATAACATTAACCTTCTTTTCACAACCTCTCCTTACATTGGCTGTCAATCACCTACCTTTGACGTCAGCAATTCCATCTCATGTTGTCGCAAAATCAATCCAAACATATTAGAACTCTTCATTCAAAGAAATTTAGGGAAGAGCACGGACAGTTTCTTGTTGAGGGAGATAAAATGGTTCAGGAGCTTCTAGAGGAGAATCATTTGGAGATCGTCCATTTATACGCAGTAAAGGAATGGTTGACCATTCATCACAAGCGGCTGACCAAGAGGAATATTCCCCTTACAGAAATCCTGCCTGCTGAATTGGAGCGAATCTCCACACTTGTTACACCCAATCAGGTGCTGGCGGTGGTGCGAATTCCTGCTGTTCACATCAACAATCAACTGCCCGAACAACATATGTGTTTGTTTTTGGATGGCATTCAGGATCCAGGCAACATGGGAACAATTTTAAGGATTGCCGACTGGTTTGGAATCCCTGCCGTTTATTGTGGGCCGGATTGTGCGGACATTTACAGCTCCAAAGTAGTACAGGCAAGCATGGGCGCAATTTTCAGGGTATTCTGTTGGAAAACAACCCTTGATAGCCTGTGTAAAGCCTTGCCTGAAGTGCCTGTCTTAGGGGCTGTTATGGATGGTGCAAGTGTTTTTGAACATAAAGTACCCAGCCATGGATTATTGGTGATCGGAAATGAGGGCAACGGTATTAAGCCGGAAAACCTTCCATTACTTACTCATTCCATCAGCATACCAAGACATCCAAACAGTCGGGCTGAGTCGCTGAATGCGGCAGTAGCAACTGGAATTTTGGCTGCAATGATACTCCGTCCATAAAAATACATTGGTCGATAGCCAGAGCCATTCAATTCCGATGAAGGAATTACTGGTCTGGTTTATCAGGAATTTGTCCATTAAGGGTTTATTTTCGCCCTGTTAATTTTTCAAAACAATTTACACACCATTTCAAATTTTGCCACTATGACTGA
>DLXL01000112.1:1599-3319 GCA_003448025.1 Saprospirales bacterium
GCAAATATTTGCCATTGATTTTGCTCGGCTTGGTTGCTGTGCTGATTTTTAGCATGTGCGGTTCCTATAATGCTACGGTTAAAAAGGATGAACAGGTGAAGGCTGCCTGGTCGCAGGTTGAAAACCAATACCAGCGCCGTTCTGATTTGATTCCGAACCTTGTTAATACAGTAAAGGGATATGCCAATTTTGAACAGCAAACACTGGAGGCTGTAGTTTCTGCCCGTGCATCCGCTACTCAAATGAAGATAGACCCAAACAACCTCACTCCTGAGGCTATTCAGCGCTTTGAACAGGCTCAACAAGGATTGTCTGGCGCATTAGGCCGTTTGTTGATGGTAACGGAGAATTATCCGGATCTGAAAGCTAATCAAAATTTTCTCGATTTGCAAAAGCAATTGGAAGGTACCGAAAACCGTATAACCGTTGAGCGTAAAAACTTCAACGAATCTGTACAGGATTTCAATTCCTATATACGCCGCTTTCCTACAAATTTGCTGGTTGGGGTATTCGGATTCTCCCCAAAAGGCTATTTCCAGGCCCAGGCAGGCTCAGAAAAGGCTCCGGAAGTGAAATTCTAGCCTCTTTAACCCCTGGACAACCTAAACCAATTGTATCATATGCTTTTCACCAAAGCAGAAGAAGCCCAAATCATTGCGGCTATACGACAGGCAGAACGCGGTACGAGCGGAGAAATCCGCTTGTACGTTGAAGATTTTTGCATGAAGGAGCATCCAGTTGAACAAGCTGCAGAGTTATTTCAACTTTTCGGGATGTACCAGACTCGTGAAAGGAATGCTGTGCTTATTTATCTCGCGCAATTAAGCCACCATTTTGCTATTTGGGGAGATGTAGGTATTCATGAGCGCGTAGGTTTTCAGTTTTGGGAAGAAGAAAAAAAGATCTTAAAAGCACATTTTCAGCAGGATAAGGCCGCTGAAGGTCTTTGTGAGGCCATTAGACTTATCGGCGACCGTATGAGAACTTACTTTCCTGCTGATGATGATCACAATGAAAATGAATTGCCAGATGAAATCATTTACGGTTAAGGCGCCGGTTCCGCCGCGTAACATACCATTGCCGTTCAGCCGCGCTTTGATGTTATTTGTGCTGCTCCTGGCCGGAGTGTCTTCGCTGAAGGCTCAAAAGGGAGAGTTGTTCCCGGCTAAGCCTGAGCCAGCAGTTTATGTACATGATTATTCAGGTTGGCTTACTCCTCAACAAAAAGCTTCGCTCGAACAAAAGCTGATTGCCTACCGGGATTCAACCTCAACCCAGATTGTGGTAATGGTTCGGCCGGATATAGGTGATTACGATAAGTCGAGTTATGCCTTTGAACTGGGCAACCGCTGGGGAATTGGCCGTAAAGACAAAGACAATGGGGTGGTGATGCTCATTAAAAGCGAACCGCCCGATCGTGGTGTTTTTATTGCAACCGGCTATGGAGTGGAAGGTGCCCTTCCGGATATTACCGCCGGTCGCATCATCCGGAATACTATGGCGCCTTTTTTCAGGCAAAATCAGTATTACGAAGGTATTAATGCCGGTCTTGACGAGATTATTTCAGCCCTTGCGGGAGAATACAAACAAGAACAGGAACCGGAAGGCGCCAACTGGCAGGCAATTTTAGTGATTGTCTTCATTTTGTTGATGTTCATGGTGATCTTGGGTACTATCATTTACAAGGTAAGTAAAAAGGGAAAATGGATTACCCATAGCG
>DLXL01000373.1:0-346 GCA_003448025.1 Saprospirales bacterium
TTTATTTTTTATGTGGAAAGCCTCCCAGGAGGATTGTGCCGTTCATGGAAAAGACCGTGATTTCCGGGAAATTGTACGCACGCCGTTTCTGGCATTTCTGTTGATCAATCTGTGCTATTGGCTGTTCTATTATGGCCTACATTTGTACGATCCCAGCTTGTTACAGGCAGAAATGACTCTGGAACTAAACATGCTCAAAAAACAACTGGCCGATGGCCTGGGCGACCCCCAGCAAGCCAACCAGTTCCGTGAGCGCATTCAGGAGTTGGAAAAAACCATCGCCACGCCACAACCTCAACCCCTCGGTCCTGTGCTCATGCGCATGTGCGTAGGCGCTGTAGGCGGG
>DLXL01000373.1:510-6087 GCA_003448025.1 Saprospirales bacterium
TTGTCCTGGCAGCCGGCGTGGCGGCGTTGATCAAACGGAAGTAACTGCGGGGTCCTAAGACCCACGCAGGGCATAAACCACACATAAACCATACATAAACCCCCATAAACCACATAAACCNNCCTCGGCGGCTAAACCCGCCGCTACAACATGTCCCTCACCACCTCCAAACGCGTTGCCATCATTCGAAAATGGCTGGGTATTCTGAGCATCTCGCGGATGATCAGGTGGGCCATCATTTTTGTGCTCACATGGTGGGTGTGGACAAACTGGCACGATGATCTGCCGGTTGCGCAAGGTGTGGAACGGTATGCATTCCCGGATTCCCGATTTATACGGGTTGACAATATGGATATCCACTATCGTTCCAGTGGCAAAGGCGATCCCATTTTATTACTGCACGATGCACAAAGTTCCTTGCATACCTGGGCAGGATGGACCAGTAAACTTGCTGAAAAACAGCAGGTTATCAGTGTAGACCTGCCCGGATTCGGTTTGAGTGCGCCGCATCCACAGGGAAGCTACAGCGCCTTCATGTACGCCAGTTTTCTCGACAGTTTTTTACAAAAACTCAACCTAAAAAAGGTATCACTGGCCGGCTGCGGACTCGGGGCGCAAATTGCCTGGCAGTTTGCCGCCGAATCGCCGCAACGCGTAGATAAACTGATACTTCTAGACGCCCCCGGCTTTGAAGATAAAAAATCAGACCCTATCAACTGGCTGGCCAGCACCCCGGTCATTAATCGCTCCCTTTGGAAGGTAACCCCCAGATCGTTCATCAAACTTTCTTTGGAAGATGTCTGGGCCGACGATGCTCTGGTAACCGACTCCCTCGTGCAACGGCATTTCGATCTCTCCCTACTGCCCGGACACCGCAAGGCGTTCACTGACCGGGCTTCCGTGCGCGATAACCGGCCGCCTATCGACCTCATAGAGCGCATCACCGCACCCACACTCATCCTCTGGGGCGCAGAAGACACCCGCATTTCGCCCGAACATGCCTACGATTTCCACAAGCGTATTCGCGGCGCTGTGCTCAAAATTTACCGCAATACCGGCCACTGGCCCCAGGAAGAAAATCCGGCCCAGACAGCCGAGGATGTACAGGCGTTTTTGGAAGGTAAGTTTTGAGTAGTATTAATTTGTCACCACCAATTTTTCTATCTTGCCTCTTCCGGATGTACCCGAAACATGGATTAAATACAAACCGGATGCAGCCAAATCAACAGGTATCGTCAGAATTGCAGGTATAAATGCGTTAACAGGAACCTCTCCCTGTCCAATAACGGTCCCGGTAGTTGATAATAACTGCCATTGCAAAGTTTCTGAGAATGTAGAAAATAATTCGATTTCCGGATTTTGCCCAATTTGAATAGGATTGGTTAATAAACGCATGTCCAGAGGCTTTATCCTCTGGAAGTTTGGCTCGAAACCTGCTGATGTACACAATCCTTGAATTTCATAAGCACCCATATCTACGGTGTCGCAATACACACGGGGTAAACCTGAAAAATCATGATTTATGTGCAAGGAATCCGTCACGGCATTGCTGCCACGGTTACGTCCAGGGTAATTGCCATAGGTTCGAAGTCCGAGTCCATTGCCCGTTGAATCGATAAAATTTGGCCATTGACCGTAAATCATGCCTTCCTGACAAGGATCAAATCCATTGTTGTAAGTACAATCTGATAGGTGTACCATGGAATGCTCCACCAAATAATCGTTCAGGGTAAAATTCATGGGGTCGTTGTTGTAAAACAGCCTATGCACCCCCTCTGTTTGGGGCTCCCAAATGACGGAATTCAGAATTTGCATAGTCTGTACCAGATCCTCCGGATTACTGTCAGCGCCCCAATATTTGACAAAAGGGATATCCCCGTTTCTGTAAAAAGAGCAATTGGCCACGCGTGTATGTGAAATGCCTGGGTCTCCCCCCAATGCTGCAACAGCGCCATCATTGTACATAAAAACACAGTTGGTAAGGGTGTTCTTGTTTCGCCTTAGTGTGCCAAAAGCTGCTCGATAATAAAACCCTGCGGCCACGGAGGCGGCAAGTGTTTTATTGCCCATAAAATAACACCGGTCTACCAAAACATCTGAATTAACACCATCCCCCGCTTCAACTAAAATACCGCCGCCGCCATTTTGAGATATATTGCTCTCAAACAGACAGTTTCGAATCTGGCAGTTGATATGGTTTAGAAAAAAAGCACCTCTAATTGCAATTCCACCACCAATACCACTTTTATTCAAGAAAAAGCGACTGTTTTGGACAATCACTCCAACGGTATCAATCCATCCGTCTCCGGGAACCATAAATTCAAACCCGCCACCTGCGCCGGCATTCATATGGTTGGCTGTAAAATTACAGCTGTCTACTTCGAAATGAGTCTTTTGTCCACCTATTCGGACAAATGCGCCACCGCCTTCAATCACGGTATCTTTTACAAATGTACAACGCCTTAAACGCAGGGTATCTGTAATGCCCTCCATGTAAATGCCTCCGCCAAGAGATGTCTTGTTAGCTTCAAAATGGCAATCGGTAATATTAAACGGATTACCTGTTAGGTTAGCACCAAAAGTATAGATGCCTCCGCCATACAGCTGAGATTGGTTTGATTTAAAGATACAATTTCTGATAACTGGTAAGCAATGGGTAAAATCGTTGGCTACACAAGCGAGCCCGCCGCCAGCACCTGAACGATTTCTTTCAAATACACACTGTGCAATAATCGGGGATGCTACCGGCCAATTCAGATCTGAACTGACCAATACACCGCCTCCGTAAGAATGTGGAAAACCAACAGAAATATCCTCGCCATATCCTTGTGTAATCGTAAAACCATCCAATATGGTTTGCTCATCGCCCTGATAAATGGTTACCACATGAAAGGAATTGTCGGTTCTCACCCCACTTACACCAATATCACCGCTCAAAATGCTTTTGTGTATGGATGGTTGGCGCTGGTCAAGCAGGGTTTCTGTGCCGCTAAAACCACCGTATAACTTTACACCTTTAGGTAAGTTAAAAGAAACCTCCCTGTCTGTACCTGAAGTAGGCATATACAAACCTTGGGCTACCCAAACCTGATCGCCAGTGGCAGCGGTAGTCAGTGCAGTTTGTAAACTGGTATAGGCATCGGTCCAGGAAGCGCCGGTAGAAGCGCCGGTAGCTGTTTGGTTAACGTAGATTATTTGTTGGGAAAATGCGGGAGAACATAGCCCTGCCAGCAAAAAGAATAGGAGGAATCGCATAGTAACGGAGAGAATTTGGGTACTCCAGTTAACTTTTACCGGAGTACCCAAAGGTTAATGGTGACAGGTTAAGGCAGGGATTTGACAATGATACCGGAATAGGTCAGATTGCCCATCTTGACAGTATAGTTAATTGGGCCATTGGCTAAGCCCGATAAACTTGGGAAGGTGTAAAAATTAGGCCCCGAACTGTAGGATTGTGAAGTATTGATAACGCCACCCAAATAATCTGAAAGCCGAATTTCAACTACCGACGGTTGGTTAAGCTGAAAGCCAAAAGTGACTGTACTTGAAGCCGGGTTAGGATAGATAGTGGCCAGTGAGCCCACCGGGCTAACCTTTTGGTAGCTAAACACAACATTCCCCTGCATGGACTCAATATCCCCATCATAAAAAATATTCATGCCGGAAGAATCTTTCAGGTCGAATACATCTGACAATGAACAAAAGCCATCCAACGCTTTAAAGTGTAGTTTGAAGAGCGTTTTTGAGGTTGTAAAGGATTCTGGCAGAAAATCACTTCTGTGCCACAAGGTACGGATCTCATCACCAGTTTTTTTAAAATATTCAGGGTTATAATCCACCAGGTTTCCTAATGAACTTCCGAGGTAGCTCAGTTTGGTATCATCAAACTGCATACACAAGTCATAAGCTAACAAAGGTTGGCTCACACTTCCTTGTACACTAATGGTAATGATATCATTGTTTTGTACACAAACCCCGCCAACAAAGCATGAACTGACATCCCCATCATTGGGATTCAACAGTTGATCAATTACCATATCGCAGTTCAAATCACCCATTTTGATCCCCCGGAATGACCAGGTTGCCGGATTAGCTGCCGAAGCATCGTCCATGTCCAATACTACTTCATCGAGATAATCCGGGTAATTCAGTCCGGAGTAAGTTGCAGTAAATGGATTGTTTACAAATCCAATAGCGAAATTTGAGTTGTTGAAGTAATATTCCGGAATATAATGCCAGGTTCCTGCTGGAAAATCAGGTGTAATACCTAAGGCCACTCTGATAATCGATGCTTGGTCAAAAGTGGTAATCGTGCCACTCATGTTAACATCAGCTGCAATATACTGATACGGGTTTGAAAAAGGAATTTGGTTGTTAATATGTTTGCCGATTAAGACCACATCATATATATCACAGTTATTAAATGGTGCATAATTCGGTGGCACAATCGTAGGGTCCAACAAAACCTGACTAACATTAGGATGGCTGACAACAGGGTTTATGGTGACATACGACAAATTAGAGTAGTCGTTTCTGAAGTGCAGATATTCTCCGTTATTATTAGTTCTTGGTCTAGAACCTTCCCAGCCGGTAACCTCATTCCTCATATCAATTAGGATGCTCTTTATTGGAGTGATGTCAGGATTTGGGGCAGATGCTTGACAATATTTACTCACAAAGCCGTTTTCTGCAATGTCATTATTGCAGGATGGGTTTGCTGACAACAAAAAGGTTCTGGCAGGATGGTTATTCAAGTAGAATTTCATCCGGTCAACTTGCCCATCCGTAAATCTTTGGCTTGCGCAATTGTGGTAAGACATGACGTTATCAGTAAAATAACCAACATACGTATAGGTTACAGGGGGCTGATTAAAATTACAGGTGAGCGTACATGGTGTGGTGGCTGTTGGACATTCCTGTTGACATAAAAGCGTTATTGGTCCTGGATCATGAGGTGTATCCGGAACCATATCTGTATTATTGGCAGGATCCTCCAAAAGGCATAGAGAAGGGCCTGCATATAAGACCGTATGTGTATGAAAAAGGCCAAAATAATGGCCCAGTTCATGAGCAAGAGTATGAGTATAACTCCCAAAATCATTACTAAGGACAATAAAATTGTTAGGAGCAGATAACCAAGGGAAGCCTGCTTTTGCACTTGCATTGTCCACTGATTTCACGATGTAGACATTTATCGCATTATCCAAATGGTAAGTGTTATAGAGTCCCTCCCGGTCCTCACCAAAATTAAATTCTGTGTAGTTGGTCGAATTGATGTGATGGTAACCACAAACATAAAAACTTAAAAAACCGTCAAATACAGCATTTGCCGCTGCAATTTCTTCACTAACTCTGTAATCATTGTATGGTGGATTACCGGAATTATCATTCACATAAATAATGTGTAAAGGAATCGAAAGTTCTGAATTAAGACTTGCAGCGGGAACTAAAACTGAATTTTCAAAAAGTAGAGAAGCCTGATAGTCTTCAGGAGTTGCCTCAAAGCATCTCGGAACATCCTGTGCGATTAGTGGTTGATAAATGGACAGAAGCAAAACAACCGTGAGCCGTGAGAAA
>DLXL01000373.1:6392-11140 GCA_003448025.1 Saprospirales bacterium
AAAATGACAGCATAAACTCAACATAATCGACTACAAGTACGGAAAAAGCGTGATTATAAAAGAAAGATTACTATGGTAGGTAGATATGAAAATCTGAAAACCTTTGAAGAACTGCGTAAAGATATATGTAAAATCCCATTCTTGCAAAAGGCATTGCCGGGAATCGTTCAATTTGACTAAATTAGTCAAATTGAACGATCTTTCAACCAACTTTCTCAGATCCTTGAGTATACCCAACAAATAATCCAGCGAAAGATGGCGGCACAGTGAAGCCCCCCCCCTTACAAACTTCCCATCAGCGAGATCAACAAAAACGCCATATTTTCACACAAGCTTCCTACCTTTGCCAATTCGCATGTTCAACTGCGAAAAACCCGATCATAATCCGTTAGTTTTTTTGAGGTAATGAAAGTATCGCTGAATTGGCTTCGAGATTTTCTCGACATACATAAAACCCCTGCAGAAATCGCCGAAATACTGACATCGCTGGGCCTGGAAGTGGAAGGATGGGAAACGGTAAAACCTTCGCCGGTGGATTTGGATAAAGTGCTGACCGGTACTGTGCTTACCTGCGAACGTATCCCGGATACCGACCACCTCTCCGCAACCACCGTAGATGTTGGCGACGGCGTTGTGCGCTCCGTGGTTTGCGGCGCGCCAAATGTGGCTGCCGGCCAGAAAGTATTCCTGGCTATCCCCGGCGCCAATGTTTTCAGTAAAGACGGCGCTTTGTTCACCATCGGCGAACGCAAAGTAAAAGGCGTTCCCTCTCAGGGCATGATCTGCGCCGAAGACGAACTCGGACTCGGGCACGACCACTCCGGTATCATCGTGCTGCCTCCGGACACCAATCTTGGTATCTCTGCTGCAGATTATTTCAACAAAGCTTCCGATACCGTCATCGAGGTGGGACTCACTCCCAACCGCGCCGATGCCACCAACCACATGGGTGTGGTCAAAGACCTGGCTGCTTACCTGCAGGTGCACGAAAACCACCAGTCCGGCGTGCGTATGCCTCAGGGCAAAGCACTCTCCGGCAACAGTACTGCGTTCCCGGTTTCAGTGGAAAACACGGATGCCTGCCCCCGTTACAGCGGCATTGTGCTGAAAAACCTTCAGGTTCAGGAAAGCCCGGAATGGCTCAAAAACCGCCTGCTTGCCGTTGGTCAACGCCCCATCAACAACGTGGTGGATATAACCAACTACGTGCGCATTGAACTGGGCCAACCCCTGCATGCCTTCGACCTCAATGAGATCAAAGGCGGCAAAATCCTGGTCAAAACCCTGCCCGCAGACACCCCGTTCAAAACGCTCGACGAAGTAGAACGCAAACTCCTGGCCGAAGACCTTATGATCTGCGATGCCGAATCCAATCCCATGTGCATGGGTGGCGTATTCGGTGGCTCCGGCAGTGGTGTTTCGGATAAAACCACGGCCATTTTCCTCGAAAGCGCCTATTTCCACCCCACCTGGATCCGTCGATCCATGCTGCGCCACAGTCTGCGCACAGATGCCGCCTGGACTTTCGAAAAAGGCGCTGATCCCAATGGCACGGTGCGCGCCCTGGAACGCGCCGTGGCCCTGATCCTGGAACTGGCCGGCGGCGAAATCAGTTCATCGCTGGTAGATCTTTACCCGCAACCCGTACAAGCGGCCCGCATTTCCTGCTCCTTCGCCCGAATCAACAGCCTCATTGGAGAAAACCTCTCCACCGGACGCATCAAAAAAATCCTCGCTGCGCTGGAAATCGGCATGGAAAACGAATCGGCGGAAGGCTTCACCGCAGTGGTGCCTACCAACAAACCCGACGTTACCCGCGAGGCCGATATCGTGGAGGAAATACTGCGCGTTCATGGCCTGGATGCCGTGCCCATTCCCACACAGATCCGCAGCAGCATGGAAATCCAGCAGCGCCCCAATCCGGATGCTGTGCGCAACCTGGCAGCTGAATTTCTGGTAGCCAACGGATTCAATGAGTGCATGAACCTGGCCTTGTCCAATTCCGCCTATTACCTGGCCGATGGCGCCGCCATGCCGCTTCAAAAGGAACAACTGGTATTCATTCATAACTCTGCCAACCAGGGCCTGGATTGCCTGCGCCCAACCATGTTGTTCAGCGGACTGGAAACCATTCAGCGCAACCAGAACCGTCAGAACCCGGATCTGCGTCTGTTTGAGTTTGGAAAAACCTATTTCCGCAACGGCGAAAAACTGGAGGAAACCGGCCGGCTAAGCCTGTTTGTTACGGGCGCTCACGCATCGGAAAGCTGGCAACCATCCGCCAAAAAAACGGTGGATTTTTACACCCTCAAAAGCTACGTAACCCATCTGCTCAACCGCCTCGGCGTGAGCGGATACCAGGAAACCAGCCTGAACGACAGCCCGTTCCAGTATGCCCTGCGCTTCCACCGCGGGCCGCAGGAATTGGTTACTTTTGGCGCGGTTTCGCCACAAATTCTAAAGAAATCAGACCTCAAGAACGCCGTGTTTTACGCGGATTTCCATTTTGAAAACATCATCAAAGCCGTAGGCAGCAACAAGATCCAGTTTGCCGAACTCAACAAGTTCCCAACGGTTCGCCGCGACCTCGCTTTGGTGATTGATCAGTCGGTAAGCTTTGGCGATATCCGCCAGTTGGCGGCCAAAACCGCCAAAAAGTTGCTCAGGGAAGTGAACCTCTTCGACGTGTTTGAAGATGAAAGCAAACTGGGCGCCGGCAAGAAATCCTATGCCGTTAGTTTTGTGTTCGAAGACCCTGAAAAAACCCTTCAGGACAAAGAGATCGATGCCATGATGGGGCAATTGGTCGGCGTGTTTGAAGGAAAACTGGGCGCCGTCATCCGGAAATAACGGGCTTGTTGAAAACCAGGACTCCCGATCGGGAGTCCACTAACCAATCATTGAATCTCAATCATCTATCAACTATGGATATCATTTCAATCATCATAGGCCTGGTTGTCGGAGGGGTAGTAGCCTACCTCATCGCCTCCATGACCAATAAGAAGAATACGGATCAGGCCGTTCAGGAAAGCAATCGCAAAGCCGATCTGATCATTCAGGAAGCCCGCCTCTCCGCCAAACGGGTGGAAGACGAGGCAGCGATTAAAGCCCAGAAAATTGTAGGTACTGCAGAAGCGGAAAACGAACGGATCAAGCAGCAAAAAATTCAGGAAGCCAAAGAGCGTTACGCCCAAATGCGCCTGGAAGTAGAGGAGGAAAAAACCAAACGCCAGCTGGAACTGAAAGACCTGGAAATGGAAATCGCTTCCCAGCAAAAAGACCTGAAGATTGAAAACGATGCGCTCGAAGCCCGTTTCAAGGAATTGGAAACCAAAAAGGCTGATATTGAAACCCGCGATGCGGAAATTGTAGTATTGCGGGAAAACCTGGATAAACAGCTTAAAATCGTTCAAAAGAAAAAAGAAGAACTGGACGCCGCCAACGAAGAACGCATCAAAGCCCTGGAAACCATTGCCAAACTGAGCCAGCAGGACGCTAAAGACCAGTTGCTGGAACAGGTCCGCGCCAAGAGCGAAAGCGAAGCGCAAACCATCGTGCGCGACGCCGTAAACCAGGCCAAACTGAATGCCAGCAAGGAGGCTAAAAAGATCGTAATTCAGACCATCCAGCGTATGGCTGCCGAGTTCACCATCGAGAATACGGTATCTGTGTTCAACCTGGAGAACGACGAAATGAAAGGCCAGATCATTGGACGTGAGGGCCGAAACATCCGCGCCCTGGAAGCCGCTACCGGCGTTGAGGTGATTGTAGACGACACACCTGAAGCCATTGTACTGTCTTCCTTCGACCCCGTTCGCCGCGAAATTGCACGCCTGTCATTGCAACGCCTGGTAGCCGACGGTCGTATCCACCCGCAACGCATTGAAGAGGTGGTGGCTAAAGTAACCAAGCAGCTCGAAGAACAAATCATGGAGATCGGTGAGCGCACCGTGATCGAACTCGGCATTCACGGCCTCAACGCCGCGCTGGTGCGCATGGTGGGCCGGATGCGTTTCCGCTCCTCCTACGGTCAGAACCTGCTCAAGCACAGCATTGAAACAGCAGAGCTCTGCGCTATCATGGCCGCTGAATTAGGCATGAATCCGAAGCAGATCAAAATGGCCAAACGCGCCGGTCTGCTGCACGATATCGGCAAAGTAGCCGAAGAAGAAACCGAACTCAGCCACGCACTCGTAGGCATGAAACTCTGCGAACAGTACGGCGAACACCCCGTAATCATCAACGCAGTAGGCGCCCACCACGATGAGATCGAGATGAACAACATCATCTCGCCCATCATTCAGGCCTGCGACGCCATCTCAGGCGCACGTCCGGGCGCACGCCGCGAGATCCTGGAAAACTACCTCAAGCGTATCGGCGAGCTGGAAGAAATCGCCCGCAGTTACGAAGGTGTAGCCAATGCCTTCGCCATGCAGGCCGGTCGCGAACTCCGCGTGATCGTGGAAGCCGACAAAGTTACCGACCAATACGCCGACGATCTGTCGTTCCTTATTTCCCAGAAAATTCAGGATGAAATGCAGTATCCGGGTCAGATCCGGGTAACCGTTATTCGGGAAAAACGGGCGGTAGCGTATGCGAGGTAATACCTAAAAGCACCGCGAAGTGTGCAAAAAAAATGAAGGGACACTGAGGGTTTTGACACCTGGTGTCCCTTTCTTTTTGGGTATAACCGTTGAACCAATGTTTTATTGAACCACAAAGGCGCTAAGGGCACAGCGTTTTTATTG
>DLXL01000373.1:11426-11554 GCA_003448025.1 Saprospirales bacterium
CAGCGTTTTTATTGAACCACAAAGACACAAAGGGCACAGAGATACACCCTTTGCGCCCTTTGTGCCTTTGTGGTTCAATCCCTCCTCTTGTAAAAATTACCACAATGTCAAAAACTACACCCTTTGTG
>DLXL01000535.1:0-740 GCA_003448025.1 Saprospirales bacterium
GCCCAATCACTCCCCCCCAAAGGAATGGCGCTTTTATAACTCAAAATAAACTCTGGCCAGTTTGAATCCTGATATGCGCGATATTTTGGATAACTGCTGTATTGCTGTTTAACGCGAAAAACAAATTGAGCCTGAAGGATGAATAAATTAGCCGGCTCAATGATACCTGGTTGTTCAGGATCAAGCGTCGGAACCGGTTCGTTACTGGTATATTCTCTGGTGGTTTTGCGCTTGTAACTAAAGCTACTGGTGTTATCAAGCCAACCGCGCTGCGCCCATTCGGCTGCACCCAAAAAACTGATCCCTGTTCGCAATATCTGGCTATATTCCATTCGTGCGAACGTCTTATCGTACAACTTCATGTAATTGCGCTTAGCAAACAAAGAGTAAGATGTATTGATAATGGAAGAAATAGGTGTCCGATCGTTAAACTGCTCGGTAGTAGTTCCGCCTTCCAATGATAAGGTTCTGTATTTGATGCTGTCAAATCTCCGTTGTACTTTTAAACTGCCTCGAACCTTTTGTTCGGAGAATCCATAATTTAAGGCTCCATTAGCTCGCCAAAAGCTGGTAGCACGATCGTCAGAATCTTTTTTCCATTCCGGACGTACGTCTAAAAGCCACCCCTGAACGGTATTGAACTGCACCCATTTTAATGCAGCCGGATAAGAAACCGAGGTGTTTTTGTAGGAGTTTTCCCAGGAATAACCTAACAATAAATTGTTTAATTTGAATTTGTT
>DLXL01000535.1:865-4961 GCA_003448025.1 Saprospirales bacterium
GAATAACCTAACAATATATTGTTTAATTTGAATTTGTTGCCTTTTCGATCCAAACTATCCATGTAGGCTTTGGATTTCCAAATCTTCTGTAAACTATCCTTTTTTACATAGTCTTTATCTTCCTCCTCTGTTAATGGAATAGGACGTACATCGCTCCAATAAGATAAAGGCTGCTCATTCGCTTTTTCTTCAATTTTAAACACCTCATTGCTGAAAAAATCTGCTTCAAATTGTGGTTTCAAATTGTAGTTGGAAAAAACACCATTAAAAAAACCTCCAATCTTAAAACCAAAAACGCCAAATTTAAAGGTGGTTAATTGCGTCAATAAACCCCATTCATCCCTGGCGCCCAATGGTACGAATTGCTGCTGAATTCGCAAGGTGTCCAAAACAGGTTGTTTGATGGCCGCCCCGGTTAGGAATAAATCAACGCCAGATAACAACCATAACTCATCTACTACATACAAAAAGCCGGCAAAAACAGGGTCCGCCGGCCGTTTGGGGATTACTTTGATGCGCTCAATGGTAAATCCTAACTCGTTTTTGAATCTTCCAGCGTGCTTAAATTGGTAATAGCTGAAAGCGTTGTCTGCCAGTGGCGATAATATCTCTCTTTCAATTTCTATCCGCTCACTGTACAAATTAAAATCCGTCAGCGTAGCCCGGTTAACGCTAAACCCGTTTTCACTTCCACTAACTCTGCTGGAGATCATCACCTCTTTCTTATTCCCCGGCGGGTCCTGCGACCATACTTTTGATACCGATTCAGACAAATAAATCACACCGGAACCCGTAGAATCAAGCACACCGCCCATATTACCCACTTCCTGTCCCAACATCTTTTTCGGGGATTCCATTAACTTGTAAAAACCTTTAATATATGCATCACAGGAGTATGTTGCTGTCTTTCTTTTATTCAGGGATCGTTGGGCAATAACTTCCTTCATGATCCGAACCGCAGGGTCAATAGAAGATATTTCCACTTCTTTCAACTCCAGATTAGAAGGTACCATTTGAACATTCAACCGAAGAGCCTTGTCGGCAACTACTATTTTTTCTACATGCTGATTGTATCCAATATATTGAAAAACAATCTCTTGCGGCCCTTTTGGTACACTTAACCGGTATTCGCCCTCTCCGTTGGCAACCGTTCCATTACTGGTATTTCGCACATAAACGGTTGCGTAAGGCATTGGGTCTCCATTTTCATCGGTAACTTTTCCGGATATTTGAGCCTTGGAAAACAATGGCAGGAACAGGAGTATCAGGTAAATTTTGTTTTTCATGGTATTTCGTTAGTGCAATTGTGTTTAATAGGATATACAAACACAATTAACTTTTGTTCATTAGGATTGGCCTGCAAGGTATTTTGACTTCGATTAATGGAAATGTTTGAGGAATTTTTTAAGTTTTTAAAAACACAGGACTTGCCATTTTCGCAAGACCAGGCAGTGCTTTTGGCAGTGAGTGGCGGTTTGGATTCCTGCGTCATGGTGGAGCTTTTCCAAAGGGCAGGTTTCCCATTTGCCATAGCACACGTGAATTTTCAGTTGAGGGGGCCAGAATCCGATCAGGACGAGCAGTTTGTGCAAACGCTTGCCAGGCAACTGGATGTTCCTTGTTTTGTGCAGCGTGTAGACACGAAAAGTGTAGCCCAATCAACGGGCCAGAGCACACAGATGGCCGCCAGAAACCTTAGATATGCCTGGTTTAAGGAGTTGACAGACAAACACGGTTTTGTCGGTGTATGTACGGCGCATCACCAAAATGATTCCCTTGAAACTGCCCTGCTGAATTTTACCCGGGGAACCTCATTGCCCGGACTTTCCGGCATTCAGGCGAATAAAATATTTGGTTCGGAAAGTGATTTTGCCGGCTTGCAGGTTTTCCGGCCTTTGTTGTTTGCAGGAAGGGCAGATTTGGAACGGTTCGCCAAAGCGCAAGGCCTGGCCTGGCGGGAAGACAGTAGTAATGCCCACGACGATTATGCCCGCAACCTGATCAGGCACCAGGTGGTGCCCGTTTTACAATCCATAAACCCGAATTTGCTGGAAACTGCCGCACGAAACATGCGCAGAATCAGGTCTGCCGATCGAAATTTGGGTTATTTACTGCAACAGTTTGTGCAATATGATGACAATACCATAAAGATTCAAAAAAAAGCAATAGCTCAGCTTCCATCGCCCAGACAGGCCCTGCGGCAATTGCTGAAGGATTACGGTTTTGATGCCGAACAAACCAGGCAAATGGCAGAAGCCTTTGAACAAAATGGTCTGGAATGGCACACAGACAAAAGCTTCTCTGCCCTTATGGACAGGGAGTACCTGCTGGTGTTTGCCAGTAATAAATCCTTACCCGACAGCTTTTCGCTTAAAGTGCAGGAAGATGATTTAATGCTACGCCTGCCCGATGAGACCAGACTTTTTCTGATGTATGCAACTGTTGAAGCCGGCGAAAATCCGGTCCATTCAGACCCTAATAAAATCACGGTTGATGCCGAACCATTGCGCTTCCCATTACTTTTGCGCAAATGGCAGCCCGGCGACACCTTTCAGCCCTTAGGGATGGGAGGTAAACACCAAAAATTGCAGGATTTTTTCACCAACCAAAAGCTGTCCCGCCTGGAAAAAGAACATGTCTGGGTATTGACTAATCAGGATGGCGCTATCATTTGGGTGCTGGGAATGCGCCTCGATGAGCGTTTTAAATGGCAGAACACGACCAAAAAAGTATGCAACATTCACTGGATAAGATGATTACATTTGATTTTTCACCTGCAGGGAGTTTTGTTTCCCGCGCAGAAATGGAGGCTATGGCGCCAATGGTTGATGCAGTAGCGCGACAATTGGAACGCAAAACCGGACCAGGCAACGACTTTCTTGGCTGGCTTGACTTGCCGGTAAAATATGATCGGGCAGAATTCAAACGCATTCTGGCAGCCGCCAGAAAAATCCGCAAACAAAGCGAGGTTTTAGTGGTAGTAGGCATAGGCGGCTCCTATTTGGGGGCTCAGGCAGCCCTGGAGTTCTGTGTGCCAACCCCTCCGCTTCCCATCAGAGGCGGACGCAAAAAACACTTTGATGTGGTTTTTGCCGGCACCAACCTGAGTGCAGATTATCACACACAATTGTTGGATGCTATTGGCGATCGTGATTTTTCGGTCAATGTCATTTCCAAATCAGGTACTACAACAGAGCCTGCCATTGCATTTCGCTTGTTCAGGCAAAAGCTGGAGGAGCGGTATGGCAAGGAAGGCGCTAAGGATCGGATTTACGCCACTACTGATCAGGCCAGAGGCGCCCTGAAAACACTCTCTACCCGGGAAGGGTATGAAACTTTTGTGGTGCCTGATGATGTGGGCGGTCGCTTTTCTGTGCTGACTGCTGTGGGTTTGTTGCCTTTGGCTGCTGCCGGGGTGGATATTAGAGCATTGATGGATGGCGCAGCTGAGGCCCGCAAGGCATATAGCAAGCCTTGGGAGGAAAATGATTGCTACCAATACGCCATGGTACGCAATGTATTGCGAAACAAAGGCAAAGAGGTGGAGGTTCTGGCCAACTACGAGCCAAGATGCCAGTTCATCGCTGAATGGTGGAAGCAACTGTACGGCGAAAGTGAAGGCAAGGATGGCAAAGGTATTTTTCCTGCATCGGTGAGTTTCACAGCAGATTTACACTCTATGGGTCAATATATTCAGGATGGTCGGCGCAACCTGTTCGAAACGGTGCTGGAGATATCCAGATCCCGGCACACCTTATTGGTTCCTTCCACCCAGGACGATCTGGACGGCCTGAATTATCTGGCCGGTAAAACCCTGGAATATGTAAATCAAAAAGCGGCAGAAGGCACAAGAATGGCCCATATCGATGGTGGCGTGCCCAATTTAATCATCCGGATTCCGGAAGCAACCCCGTTTTACCTGGGCCAACTTTTCTACTTTTTCGAAAAAGCCTGCGCCATCAGTGGCTATCTGCTCGGTGTCAATCCATTCGATCAACCCGGCGTGGAAGCGTATAAGAAAAATATGTTCAGGCTGCTGGGGAAGGGGTGAGCGGGATTTGGTTTATGGGGGTTATGGGGGTTTATGGGGTTTATG
>DLXL01000436.1:0-4641 GCA_003448025.1 Saprospirales bacterium
TCCATCCTTTCCTACGCATGGATGGTCAGCCATTTAGCACTTATTCGTTCGGAAACCAGCTGGTGGATGTTTGTGGTGACTTTTATAGTACTGGATTTTCAGGGATACTGGGTGCACCGATGGGCGCATGAAATCAATTTTTTCTGGAATAAGCATTTGATACATCACAGCAGTGAAGAGTTCAATCTCCCCTGTGCTTTGCGCCAAAGTATCTCCTCTTTTATCAACCTTTTCACTTTCTTCCTGCTGCCGGCGGCCTTATTAGGCATTCCAACTATTGTGGTTGCTACCATCGCTCCCTTGCACTTGTTTGCCCAGTTTTGGTACCATACCCGTCATATCCACCGGATGGGCTTTTTGGAAAAGATCATCGTTACTCCCTCGCATCACAGAGTGCATCATGCGATCAATCCGGAGTACATGGATAAAAACTACAGCCAGATCTTTATTATTTGGGATAAGTTATTTGGTACCTTTCAGGAAGAACTGCCCGAGGTTCCACCGGTTTATGGCATTACCAGGCCCGCTGCCACCTGGAATCCCATCAAGATCAATTTTCAGCATTTTTGGCTGATGCTGAAAGATGCTTTTTACGCCCGGGACTGGAAGGATAAGTTTCGGATCTGGTGGAAACCCACCGGTTGGCGCCCGGCGGATGTGGCTGCACGATTTCCGGTGAAAAAAATAGAGGATGTTTACCATTTTCACAAGTATGCCCCATACAGTTCGGTTGCTTTGAAATCTTGGGCAGTAATCCATTTGATCCTCTTCATGATCCTGTCTGCTCATTTTTTTGGTTTTATTGCTGAAATTGGCAGTCCGGCCATCTTTCTGTACGGGTTATTTTTGTTTGTCAGCATTTACAGCATGTCAGAACTGGCCGATCGAAACCCAAATGTTTTGTTTTATGATCTGGCAAGGGTAGGGTGCGGATTAGCTATCCTTTGGTTTCAACAGGATTGGTTTGGCCTAAATGCTTTACTGCCGAACGGAAGTATATGGATGGCATGCTATCTGCTTTTGTCCTTTATCATGACCCTATATTTCCGGTATTTCGAGCCAGGAGAACCTGCCTCCAGTAACGCCCATGCACCCGGCATACGGGTATAATGCAAAACTGCTCTTTAACAAACCATCATATTCATGAAGCAACTTTTTTTGACGCTTTATTCCCTCTGCCTTGTTGCTGCACTTGGTGCTCAGGAGGCGGATCCATCGAACTGGATGCAATCCTACGGTTCAAACATTGGGTTCGAAGTAGGTAAAACTTATTATTCTCTGGTTTCAGACGCCAACCTCAGGGAGAAAACCAATACCCAGTCTACGGTTCTGACCAAATTACCCATAGCCAGTACCGTTGAAATATTGAGCGTTTCTACAGATTCCCTGTCGATAAAAGGAGTGAAACTGCCCTGGGTACAGGTGAGAACTGCCGTAGGTGAAAAAAAATATACAGGCTATTTATGGGGCGGATTTTTAGCCCTGGCAAGTATTCAAACGCCCAATGAAGAATATACCCCGAATGCAGGTGTTCTGTATCTGACCGGTGTTTCTGCCTTTGATGAAGCCAAACACCTGCTCACAGTTCAGGTACGTGCCGCCAAGGACGGCAAGGAACTGGCCAAATGTGAGTTTACCACCAATGGTGATTTATCATACTATCCGGAATTTGCCGTTCGTTTTGAGCCATTTAAAAATGTAAAAGGGGTATTAACGGTCAATTACTATTACCCGGCTTGCGGCTACCCGGCAGGAGATAATGTGATTTTCTGGTTGGAGAACAACCAAATGTTGAAAGTGCTGGAAACCTCCTCCGTTTCAGACGGCGGTGTTTTTTATAGCGCCGAAGATTACCTGATGCCTTCCGATAAAGGTGGTATTGGCGATCATATTCTGGTTGTTAGGGATCAATCAGAATTTGAAGATCGCAATGATGAAATGGTTCGAACGTCCCAAAAATACAGTTTAACGCTGCACAAATGGAACGGAACCAAATTAGTAAAACTCAAAGACTGGAAATAGCAGGCGCCATTTTCGCAAGAAATGTAATAAGTAAAGGGCCGTCCTTGCGACGGCCCTTTTTTATCAAATCCAAACTGTCTAATTAAGCGATTTATTTTTTCATCCAACGGCACACCATGGCACAGAGGATGATGCCTTTGATGATGTTCCACATACGCAGGGTTATTGAATTTTAACCGGGAATGTAATGTCGAAATCTACCTCGCCTCCAGGATCAGAGGGGTTGCTTTTGTTGCTTGGCTCATGGTAGAGCTTAATCTGAACCGTTCCATTGGAAGCGGCTCCGGGTTCCCAATTTGTATTCCGACCAAGTGGGCCGCCGTTACCATCAGAATCAATCGGGGTAATGGTCAGATTAGCGCCCGAAACCTGATAGGTAAACAGGTGTTCCGCACTCTCTTGAATAATTTCGGCCGTGAGATTTAAGGTTGGTGTTTGTGTTTCATCGTACACAAATACTTCACATAAAATCGGGCTTACGCCAACTGGAATGGTTATTTCTCCAATGGAATCCCAGATACCGTCGCCATTGGTTTCAAGAGCGGCCACCGTTTGTGAAAAGCCGGTTCCATTGAGTTTTAGCTCTACTCTGGTGATATTCTCTTCACTGGTATGGTCATGCTTGTCGCAACCGGTTAAGGAAAAAAGGCTGAGTGCAATGGCTCCGAAAGCCCATTTTGTTGCTGTGAAATAGTACATTTTCATGTTGAAAAAGTTTGTAATGTGATTGATTGGTTATTGCATTAAAAAATCCATTTAGCCCGAAGGCTTACGTTGATTCCTGGTGCGTCTGCATAAAACCTGAATAGATCCAGGTATTCCCTGTAAGAAACATTAGCCAGATTTTGAATGGATATCCCGGTTTCAAGCAGGTTCTTCTCTAAATGGAAGGTATGTGCAGCATCCAGGGCCAAAGTGGTGAAAGTTGAAGGTGCAGCCTTGTTTAAGCCCTCGGCCGGGATGCGCCATTGTCGTGCAACGGTTGTTGCGAGTAGCCGGATATACGTAGGTGTTTGTTTTTTGTTTGCCCTGTCAGGTTGCCATTTGATCCCGTATTGATACCGGTCGGCAGGCATGAGGGGGAGCCAGTCATGAGACAACTCTTTTTCTTCCAGAATCAGCTCTCTTTTGGCATACAACGTTGAAAAGCGTGCTTCCAACCAGATTTGCGACATGACTTTTAGCGCCAGACTTGCGTCAAGTCCTTGCAAGACAGCGTCATTTTGCTTATAGAAATAGGCCGGAAATGGCCCGCGTACGGTTCTGACAAAAGAATCCAGTGGCTGATCCAGATAAATAAAGTCATTGATCTGGTTTCTGAAAACGGATACACTCAGGGTTGTGTAGGAGGTTTCCCAGTCCAGGCTCACATTGGAATTCCACGCTTTTTCTGACCGGAGTTTAGGATTTCCGGCCTCGTAGGTGCCTGCCCCGTGGTGTACTCCTTTTGCAAAAAGTTCATTGACATGCGGTGGCCGCCAGGCAAGACCTGTGTTCAGTTTCGCGGTCAGTGATTTATGGAAATGATAAATGGTTCCAACGGTGCCACTCACATTGCCAAACTGAAGTGTTTTGTCCAGATTGTTGCTGCCCTGGCCGGTTGTTGTGGCATGAGTATACCGGTAATCATACCTGGCCCCTAATTCAAATTCCCAGGGCATCGGGAAACGCCTGTACCGTTCAGTAGCCCAAACCGATCCGCCATAACTTGCATAATCCGGAATAAAACCACCCCTGCTTACATAATTGAGCTGTTGAAAGGCCTGGATCCCCATGCTGCCTTGCCAATGGCGTATCGGGCGGTGCTCCAGGGCTGCATCAAGGGTATTACTCCAAAGCCGGAAACTCACCTGTGGCCGGTTGTTTTCTGTCACGCTGTTTCTGCCCCGGTCAAATTCCTCTCTAAAGTTGAACTGAAAGCTATATTGACCAATGAGTTTCCAGAGGTCATTCCAACGGTATTCCAACTGATAGCGTGCCACGGAATGACTTACTTGTTGTGAAGGCCGGTCGATCAGGTAGCTAAAAGTATTAATGTTGTTGCGAGGCGTATCACTTTGGATGGCCAGCTTCAGATCTTCCAGGCTACCGGTATGGGATGCCCTTAATACCGCAAATCGCTGATTGAACTGCGATATGCCTATCAAATGATGCCATTTCTTGTGTTTAATGCCTGCCATTACAGAAGCGTTGATCTCCTGATTTCCGGTATTACCCAGCCAGTAATCTGGCGCACGCAGATTCCCGCTTCTTTTGGCCGTGCCTTGCATTCTGAATGCCCAATTACTTCCGGTTGGTTTCCAATCTACGCTGCCTGCAAATACACCTCCCCAACCGTTACTGAATGCACCCAAATGGGCCCAACCATTCATGCCAGATTCTTTCCTCAACGGAGCGGGTTCAAGTACCACAGCACCGGCCATGGCGCCAATGCCATATCGAACTCCGGCAGCACCTTTTACAACCGAAATATTTTCAGAAGCAAAGGGATCCACTTCAGGTGCATGATCGCTTCCCCATTGCTGACTTTGCAAGGCTACTCCATTGGCAACAATGGCGATCCGATTACTGTGCAGTCCCTGAATAACTGGTTTTGCAACCGTTGCTCCGGAACTCAAC
>DLXL01000436.1:4842-14883 GCA_003448025.1 Saprospirales bacterium
CTTTTGTAGATTCCAAATCACTCTTGTCTACAGACACCGTAGCTTGGGAGGGTGGGGGAGGAGCGGCTTTTTCCACTACCACCACTTCGTGTAAAATGGCATCATGAATCAGGTTAAATTCCACCAGTGCATTTTCCGTCAATTGCACAATTTGCGTGAAATGGGCGCACTCAATGTGCCTGATTTCCACTGTATAAGGTGTTTTTTCACAAAGATTGGGGATGGCAAAATAGCCGTCCTCATCGGTGGCAACCTGCTTCCCGATTTCTTTGACGAATACACTGGCATAGGCGAGTGGCTCTTTGCTGGCAGATTCTGTCACATGTCCACGCAAGGCAAAATGGCAATCCTGGGCAGATAGCCCAAAACTGCATAGCGAGCAAAAGCCCACTATTGCGGCTTTGCTTTTTAGCATAGGTTATAACAAATGGGTCGAATGATTCCGGCGGTTTGAGTCCGGGAGAATAACGGCAAGGCTCAACAGGAACTTATACAAGTCCATGTTGAACAACAGGCATACGATCAGGCACAGGAAGGCGGACCGCGGCGAAAATTGAAATCAAAGGCAGCTTTGCAGAAAAATGGCGTATCGTAATGATTAGGAGCGCTTTTTTCAGGTGTTTTTACCCAAATATCATGAAGAACAGGCAAACAGAAAGGCTCAGGTGCAGAAACGGTGAATGCACAGATGGTGCAGTCTTCCACAGCCCATCTTTCATCATGGATATGCGCGACTCCCGGATCATGAGCCGAATCCTGCGATACCTCACAAACCGGATGTTCCGAGTTATGGTGATGATGCTCCAACAATACGTGCCTGGTTTTCAGCGACCAAAACGCTGAGAAAGCCATCAGCAAGGCCCAGGCGCCAACACGTTGATCAGTAGGAGATGCGGTCAAAATGAAATTTTATCAGGCAAATTTAAATAGTACTTGCCATAAATACATGTCCGGGGAACAATTTGTTCAAAAAATGACTAAAAAATCGATCACTGGTACAGAACCAGGTTAAAACGCTTAACAGTCAACCCCTAATTCCTTCGGATGCCAAAACAAGCGTTTGAAGTCCTTCACGCAGTCATTATCAATTTCCAACCCTTCTGATTCCAGTAATTCCTGCATCAGGGTTGGCGTGGGAAAATGATGCCGCCCGGAGAGTTCTCCTTTTCTGTTCACCACCCGATGAGCAGGTACATTATCCATCTGGTGACAGTTATTAAGTGCCCAGCCCACCATTCTGGAAGCGCCTAAAGCCAGAAAATCAGCAATGGCGCCATAATTCGTAACCCGTCCGCGGGGAACCTGCCGAACTACTGCATATACCAGATCATAATAAGTAGGTGTGGTTTCAGAAGCCATGAAGGGTTATTTTTCAGTGGCACATTGTTCCGACCATTGGGTTAGCCTTACATACTCTTCCCAGCCGAGTGTTTCCGGTCTTTTTTCAAAAAAAGCATCGCTCATGAGCAATTCATTGGGGAAAAATGGCTTTAAGGTGTTTCGAAGCATTTTTCTGCGTTGATTAAAGGCTGTCTTGACGATGGTTTTGAACAGCTTTTCATTACACCCTAACACGAAATTTTCTTTTCGCGTTAATCGGATAACGGCTGAAAGGACTTTGGGCGGAGGATTAAAAGAGCCTCTTTCCACAGTAAACAAATATTCAGTTTGATAAAAAGCCTGCGCCAATACGCTGGTGATGCCATAAACTTTGGAACCAGGGTTGGATACTATTCGGTCTGCTACTTCTTTTTGAAACATACCTACCATTTCTGGTATGCTGGAACGCCAGTCGAGCAGTTTGAATAAAATTTGAGTAGAGATATTATAAGGGAAGTTGCCAATCAGGCAAAACGGTTGACTTTCAAAATATGCCGGTCCATCAAAATCCAGAAAATCTTTGGCGATCAGCCGTTCACGGGCAAAGTCAGGATATTGTTTTTCCAGGTATGCCACCATGTCTTTATCTGCTTCTACGGCATAGGTCGCATAGTCCGTATGGGCCAGAAGAAATTTGGTCAACATGCCCATTCCCGGTCCAACTTCAAGAACCCTTCCTGTTTGGGTGGCTTGTAGCAGACTGTCGGCAATGCGTTGTGCGATGGCATCGTGTTTTAGAAAGTGTTGCCCGTAGGATTTTTTTGCCTGCATATCATGAACCACAAAGAGTAAAATAAAAACCAGCTAACTCCAATAGCATTTTCCAGTGTACACTCAATCAAAAAGGAGGCCAGAGCCATCATTTGAAGGCCAAGGTAAAGGAAATTATGACGCTCATGGTACAATGGGTAGAAGAACGCCACAAGACTCACCACAAGGCCCAGTATCCCGGTGCTTGCCAGGATAAACAGGAATTGATTGTGTGGCAATTTCGGATCCTCTGCATAGGTCAGATACAGTTGGGCCGTAACCTTTTTTGTTTCTGATAACAAATCACCTGCTCCTATACCCAGAATCGGGTGCTCCGACCAAATTTGCCAGCCGGTATGCAGGGAAATCCATCTGCTTGAATCGGAGTATAAATGGCCATCATTATCATGCCTGAACCGTCCCCAATCCCATTGCATATAGGCGATCCGCATTTTTAGACTGGGAACGGTTTCCATGGCCAGCCAAAGTCCACCTGCCATTACGCCAAGCAAAAATAATCCGGTTATCCACCGTCTGCTTTTCCAGACATACCAAACCAAAGCAAATCCCATACATGCATACAAGGAAAACAAACCGGATCTGACAGATAATATATGTATGAAAGCAAACAGGAAAACAACCGCGAAGGCCAGAAACTTGCGTTCCCAGGCACGCCAAATCCAGAATCTTTCCTGCCAAAGCCAGGCTCCAGACAAGATAGCAGTAGCTAAAATCAAACTAAACCGGACATGAGACCGTGGGACAGGAACCGGGTTTCCTCTGCCTAATCCTTCCATGATGGCATCGTAATGCAGGAGGAAATTGATTCCAACTGCGATACATACCAAAGTCATGAATCCAACGAAAAGATAAAGAACAGACTTTAATTGCCTGTCAGAAAGAGGTGGGCGGTTGGCTATTGCCCATGGCAGCACTAAAAAAGGTAAACGGGTTTGCACCAACCGAAGCCAATAGGATTTGTCGTCAGACCAGAAGAAGCTCAAGGCCGGCGCCAACAATAAAAGCGTCAGCACCGCAAAAACCTTTTGTTTATATAATCGTTGAAAAGAATCAACCAGAATGAGCCACCAGGTTCTGCCAATCAACAAGGAGGCATTTAGTCGCTCGGAAGTATGCCACCATGCCGCAAAGACCAACAGCCACATACTGACTGAAAGCAGAAAGGGAGAGAGTACCATGCTGACTATCAGCAGGTTTGCTGCCCAAAATGCAAGTGAGGAAGAGGTGAATCGATTAATAGTCAAAGGAGTGAGTTGGTGATTGAGTAATTGCGTGAGTTAGTCGAGCGTTGGGGCACAAAGATAGATGTCAGGTGGCCGTTTGGCTGAACTTGTCTACATTTGTCGCGAATCCGTTTTACCCAACAAGACATGAAGCACATTGCTACACTAATATTTTCGGGGTTTGTTTGGTTTGCCTGTCAACATGAGCAAAAAACAATTCCGGATTCTCCCTCATTGTTCAAAGAAAAGTCGGCTTCTGCCACTACCGTTTCTGATCCGGTTGTACTCCCTAGCACTGGTGAAGGGAATTTTGAAAGCCTTGTGGCTGATTTTGAATCAAAGGATCGGGGTATTTGGCAAAAACCGGAATTGGTCATTTCCTACTTAGGCGATTTAAAAGGCAAAACGGTTGCCGATATAGGCGCCGGAACCGGATATTTTACTTTTCGTTTGGTGCCAAGAGCTAAAAAAGTCATTGGGATTGATATCGATCTGAGGTTTATCAATTTTATGGATAGCATCAAAGTGCGGCTTCCGGAAACCTATAGAAATCGTTTTGAAAGCAGGCTGGCCAAATATGATGATCCCTTATTGAAGCCGGAAGAAGCAGATAAAGTGGTGATTGTCAATACTTACGCATATATCGAGAACCGCGTGCAATATCTTAAAACCTTGAACAAAGGAATGGTGCCCGGTGGCGAATTGCTGATTATTGATTTTAAAAAGAATAACCTTCCAATCGGGCCTCCGGATGAATTCAAAGTGAGTTCTTCACAGGTAGAACAGGAATTGAAAGCAGCGGGGTTCCTGGTGACCAAGGTTGACAAAGAAGTTCTTGATTATCAATATATTATACTGGCTGAAAAACGGACTGAAAAGTAAACTTTGCCCCAAAAAACAACCACAAATCTATGAGCGGTTCTTTCAAATTATTCACCTGGCTGGGAATTCCTGTATTTCTTCACTGGACCTTTGGCCTGATCTTCATGTACATTCTCTGGCATGCACAAAGCGAGGGACTTGGTACAGTGGAAACCTTTTGGTTGACAGGCTTATTCATGTCGCTATTCTTATGCGTTTTGCTTCATGAATATGGACATGCTATTGCTGCCCGAAAGTATAATGTCAAGACCAGAGATATTGTATTAATGCCCATTGGTGGCGTTGCCCGGCTGGAAAAAATGCCGGAAAAACCCATACAGGAATTCGTGGTTGCTATCGCTGGCCCTGCCGTGAACGTATTGATCGCCACGGTATTGTTTTTAGGTATGGCAGCTATGGCAGAGGGTGATTTATGGGAGCTTTTTACCTATGCCATTCGGTCGGATATTGGGGAAGAAATTGTTACGGAATCCGGTCATTTTCTCTCACCCTGGTTACACTTTGCTATTAAGCTGGCCTTCACGAATGTTGCTCTGGTGATTTTCAATATGATCCCTGCATTTCCGATGGATGGAGGGCGGGTCTTCAGAGCCTTGTTATCCATGTGGCTTGGACGGCCCCGTGCCACCAATATTGCTGCCTGGATAGGACAAACAATCGCACTATTGCTGGTAGCCACTGGTATCTGGAGCGGAGATTTTATGCTCAGTATACTCGGTATTTTTGTTATTTATGCGGCAAGGGCAGAAAATTCTAATGTCCAAACAGAAGATTTCCTTTCCAAATACACCGCAAAAGATGTGGTAAGGTACCAATTTACACGTATGCGCTCCAACGACTGGATGCTCAGTGCAATTGAAACACTTCGTCATAGCCTCGAACGAAACTTCCTGGTTTTTGATGTAAACGACCGCCTGGTGGGCCTTCTGGAGGAGGAAGACATCTTACGGGCTATGCGTAAACCTGATATTACTACTGAAATCATACAATATACGCACCGACTGGAGATGGTCTCCTTGCAGGATTCACTGGTAAAGGTGCATTCCATGTTACGTCAAAAAGGTTGTGGTATGGTAGGCGTAATGGAAAGCGATGGCCAACTTATCGGAGTGATTGATGAGGCCGGATTAGCTTATTTTACGAGAATGAATGCATCGTGAGTAGGCTACTTTGCTTTTCCTGCACTAAATGTCCAGTTTACGCCAAACTGGAAGCTGCCAAGACTGGAAGGCGCATCCAATAATATAGCATTTACTGCATTGTTAACACTGTTCAGGCTGAATCCCAGTTCACTGAACCTCTGGCGGTCATTACTTCCCTGAGCATCTTTTACCGTAATGCTGGAAAAACCCAGGTTTCCAAAAGAGGCTTCAAAAGAAAGGTGTTTATTAATAAAAAACAGAATGCCTGGCCTAAGACCAGCGCTGGATGTAACATAAGAATCATCCTTTTCTCCATTATTCCAGCTTGCTCCAAACCCTGCACCTGCCTGAGCTTCAATCCAAATCCCAAATATCTCTGAGGGTTTGAAAACATACCGGTAAAATGGACTGACGCTGAATAACCGGGTCCGCTCCTCAGTATTATTACTTCCGAAATTTGGACGATCTGAATAAATCGATATCAGACCGGTTTCAAGGCCAATCCATTGATTGTTTTTCACCTGATAGGCCAACCTGGGAAGGGCCGAAATACTCACTAAAGAAATATTGCTATTGTTGATGCCGGCCTCATACTCAGACTTTGAACTGGATAACGAAAAATTGCCGCCAAGTATCCATTGGGCCTGTGCAGAAACGGCAGCAATGTTGAAAATGAGTACTAAAAGTGTGCTTTTCATAGTGGAGGATTTGCCATCCTAAACAGGATGCTTTGTTCAGAATAATTTGCTAAAGATGAGATCTGCAACCTCAATACAAATCAAAACAATGATAATCCATTCCAGTTTACTGCTTTCCCGGTGCAGATACAGCTCCCGAAAAACGGATAAATTATCGTCGATCACCTTGAACGTGTATTCAATTTCCTTGAATCTGCTCTGTATGTCGAAGGTGCGGGCTAATCCCTGGTGAATTTTATCCAGATATTCATCGTCCCAGGTAAGATCCGGACTATCGAAAATGAAAAGGTTTTCAATGATTCTGTTCTTGCTGTTTAACATGCGACCTATGAAGCGGATCATATTGGATCGGCTGATATCAATGGCGCCTTCATTTTCCATTTGCTTGGTAAATACATTGATTTCAGCCAGAAGCTCCTCACCCCTTCTGGTGTAAAAATCCATGGATACGGAGTGCGCTACGTTCATCATGGCAATCCTGGCTACATCCTCGCTGACTTTAGGGCAGGTAAGCATGTCGAAACCAACATGTAAAGTGCTGCCTGGAGCTTCCTTGATTTCAAAATGCTCCCGCAGCATTTCTGTCAGTGGCCTGACCAAAAACGGTTGTAAAAAGGAAATGATCTTGCTGGTATCGGTATCGTCCATACCGGCAAAAACTACCGCTCCATAGTCGAATGCATACAGGAACCGGTTTTCATCAACACGGTAAAACAATTCAAAGGGGCTGCTTTGAAGCAAATTGCCGGTATAAGCATTTTTTAAATCTTTTAATTTAATACCCTCGGCCAGGTAAAATGCACTGATTTTCATCTTGATAGGGTGGTTGTTATAAAAAGGGGGAACTTTTGTTAATTCATGAATCAACCTCAAAGAACGGGAAAAACGAGAACTATCCTTAATTAACCAGAAAGGATCAAAGATCTGGTTTTACATTTGTCCGAAATTAAACGCGTTGTCCTTTTGAGTCCTGCATTTTTCGTTGATTTATCGGTCGGGTCTGTTTTGGCATTAGTCATGTTTGGTGTTGGCTTATCGCTAACATTCACTGATTTTTTGCGGGTGGTACGTCATCCCAAGGCGTTTTTTACGGCATTAACCGTGCAGATGCTTGCTTTGCCCGTCATAGCCTTTACCATTGCCGTGATCTTACCCATTCCTGCAGAGCTCAAGGTTGGCTTCATTATCCTGGCTGCCAGTCCAGGCGGTGCTACTTCCGGTTTTCTAACCTATTTATGGAGAGGCAATGTGGCATTGTCCTTGTCGCTAACTGCTGTGAACAGTGCACTTACGTTGTTCTCCATTCCAATTGTTGTTAATCTGGGCTTGCGTGTATTTTTAGATAAATCTTCTGATTTGCATCTCCCATTCTGGGAAACGGTGGGTCATATTTTTTTCATTACCATCATACCGGCATTTTTAGGTGTATTGCTCAAGAGGCTGCGTCCTGCATTCGCGGAAAGGATCAGTAAACCGGCCAAATACATCATGCTGGGTCTTCTGGCCATTGTTTTTGCGGTTAAACTCTTCGGCAGCGAAAGTGTAGGAGGCACTGGTCTTACAGCAAAAGATATCCTCTTGTTACTACCGGTCGGCATGTTGCAAAATACAGCCTGTTTGTTTACCGGGTATTTTGCACTAAGGTACATCGGGGCTCCTCATGCTTCGCGACTTACTGCTGCCATGGAAAGTGGCGTTCAAAATACCACGCTGGCTTTTCTCATTGCAGGAAATTTACTGGGAAATCAGGAGATGGTGAAACCAGCCCTGATTTATTCCATGTTTTCTTTCTGGACAGCGTGTTTGTTTGCTTTTTTGGCCAACAAATCAACTGGAAAAAACATTTCACTCCGGCCCTGATTGGGAGTGCCAACTACAGAAAATTGCCTAATATTGCGCTAAACTCAAGCCCATGCGTACATTCTTTGTCCTTATTTCCATATTTTTGCTTAGCCTGACAAGGCTTTGTGCTCAAAATCCAGTTCCTGCATCCGCTCAAAAAGGTCCGGTATTGATTCTTGGTGCAACTGCTCATATTGGCAATGGCAAAGTGATTGCCAACAGCGCGATTGCCTTTGAAAACGGAAAATTGACCCTGGTTGCAGATGCGACCACTATTCGGCTCGACCGCAGTAAGTATACCACAGTTTACGATGCCTCCGGCAAGCATGTGTATCCCGGTTTTATCGGAGCCAATACGAATCTGGGACTCACGGAAATTTCGGCAGCCAGAGCTACCAACGACTATGCAGATATTGGGCAATACAATCCCAATCTGCGGTCAATCGTTGCCTATAACACAGACTCGGATGTGATCCCTACAGTGCGTTCCAACGGGGTTTTAATGGCGCAGATTACGCCGGAAGGCGGGTCAATCTCCGGCGCTTCTTCGGTGGTTCAACTGGATGCCTGGAACTGGGAAGATGCTGCCTATAAGGGGGATGAAGGGTTGCATTTGAATTGGCCGGAAATGCGCACTGGGAGAGGCTTTGATACCAATGCGCCCGGCATGCGCCCCAATGAACAATATGAAAAAGATGTTCAGGCCCTACAACGCTTTTTCGAAGAGGCCATGGCATATGCACAACAACCATCTCCCGAGGTGAAGAACATCAGGTTCGAAGCCATGAAGGGACTTTTTACGCAAAAAAGTACTTTGTATATTCATACCCGGCAGGCTAAAACCATGCAGGAGGCGGTCCTCTTTGCAGCGCAATTTGGCTGTAAACCAGTGCTGGTTGGGGCATCGGATGCCTGGATGATCCCTGATTTTTTGGTACAACATAAGGTGCCGGTCATTCTGGGAAAAACGCAACGCCTCCCCTCCAGAGAAGATGAAGACGTAGATCAACCATTTAAAACGGCGGCTTTACTGCAGGAAAAAGGAGTTGTGTTTGTACTGGCCAATGAAGGGTTCTGGCAGCAAAGAAACCTGCCATTTCAGGCAGGGCAAGCCGCAGGTTTTGGGCTGGATAAAGAGGCAGCAGTATCTGCCATTACTTTGAATGCAGCTAAGGTTTTAGGCATTGACCAAACCTGTGGATCGCTGGAAACCGGAAAAGATGCCACGCTTTTCATTTCTGAAGGGGATGCGCTGGATATGCGCACCTGCCAGGTTACGGCAGCCTTCATTCAGGGGCGTACCATTAACCTGGATAATAAGCATAAACAATTATACCAGCGATTTGATAAAAAATACCGCCAGTAATGAATATTGAGGAATTCCGGGAATACTGTTTGGCCAAAAAGGCCAGTTCGGAAGATTTCCCATTTGGACCGGAAACACTTGTGCTCAGGGTTGGTAGTAAAATCTTTGCTATTACCGGGCTGGACAGTGAGGAGTTTACCGTGAACCTGAAGTGTGCTCCGGATAGAGCAGTGGAACTCAGGGAACAATATGCAGAGGTTCAACCCGGATTCCACATGAATAAAACACACTGGAACACGGTGCATTTTGAAGGTGGCCTGGATAACCGCCTGCTCCGGGAACTTATTGATCATTCCTATGAACTCGTAGCCGCATCCCTTAAAAAAGCAGATAAAGAGGCTTTGGGGTTATAAGGAAATCGTTTCTGCTATAGCCGGCAATTGCAAACTTTTACCTTTTGCGGCGAAAGCCCTGATTGCTTCCTCATGATTGATCACAATGAATCCAAAGCTGTCGAAATGACAACCGATGATGCGATTGCATTGTATAAAGTCTGAGGCAATAATTGCATCATGGTAATCCATCGTGAAATTAGACCCCACCGGGAGAATAGCCACGTCCAGTTTAGGACAGGTCATCGGGATTAACTGCATATCCATGGTGAGGGCAGTATCTCCGGCGAAATATAAAACGCCCTCTTTGGTATCCAGTACAAAGCCAGCGGGGGAGCCGGCATATGCGCCATTCGGCCAACTGCTGGAGTGCACAGCTTGCACCATTTTAACCCTGCCAAAGTC
>DLXL01000436.1:15012-20457 GCA_003448025.1 Saprospirales bacterium
TAACCCTGCCAAAGTCGAAGGTCCACCAGCCCCCTTTGTTCATTGGGTGGGTTTTGAAGCCCATTTCGCTATACCGGGCGTGAATTTCCCAGATGCCTACAATGGTTACGCCCGGATTGTTGCGGGCAATACGCTCCAGGTCAATACAATGATCGCTGTGTCCGTGCGAAAGCAAAATGTAGTCGCAGCGAATTGCGTCAACATTCACATCAGCCGCCAGAGCATTGCCGGAGATAAAAGGATCGAACAGAATACGTTTGCCGGTGGTTTCCACCAGGAAGCAGGAGTGGCCGTAGTAAGTGAATTTCATATTGCAGTGGAATAGATGGTTTTAAAAAATTTGCAGGATTTGGAAAGTAACGTTGTTGTCTATCCTGATTTGGGCAGTGTAAATCCCAGGAATCAGCGTAGAAACCTGTAAATCCACTTCATTTTCCAATCCTGTCCATTGATGTACCTGTTGCCCCAGCGTATTCCAAATGGTGACTTCTTCAATCAGGCTTCCGGGACTCTTCAGGTGGATAATACCTTTTGAGGCGGGATTGGGAAATAGCAAAACTGGTCCATTTGGATTGGCCTCCACGGCAGAATTGGTTTGCAATAGCGTTCCTCTTCTGTAAAAGATCTTATCAGCTGCCGCATCTGCATAAACCAGGTGAAAAATGCCATTTCGGAATGCAACAGTTGGCCATTGTAAGGTGTGATTTGGGACAGCAAATCGCTGAGCAGAAGCCTGTATTTGAGATAATCCTTTTGTGGAATGTAGAAATACGATCTCTTTAGCTTTTTCCTGAAAAACGATTCCAACCGTATCTCCTCTGGCAGTTATTTCCGGAAAAGTCTGATTAACCAGCGATCCTGACGCTGTGTACAGTGCTATCTGTTGCCCGGCGACCATATCTGAAGCATGCAGGGTATTGGCATATACTTTGGAAATGCCGGATGGTCTGCTCATCCATACGGCGGCGATAGAATCATGCATCCTGGCCATTTTGGGTCCGCTGATTGGGCAGACGTTTATCACCCAATCTGTTTCATCTACATCAGCAGCAACATCAAAACTTGCAGCAAGATCGGTAGATCTGCTGATCCAGATATCCCGAAGATTCTGATTGTTGTTGCGGAATACAATCCAAACAGAATCGCCGGAAATCAGCAAATCAGAGCTGCAACATTCACACACCTCACCGCCCGGGGCAGGCGTGTTGGCTACTACCGGGTCGCCAAAACTCTCCCCTCCGTCAGCGGAGCGTCTGACTTCATAAACTACGCCATTTTTCCCCTTTATATAGCTGATAACAGGATTGCCATTGTCATCTGATTCAATGGCAGAAATCGTAGCGAATCCGCCGCTTACGGTCGGTTGTACCTGAACTGCCACTTGAAAAGATTGCCCCCCATCAGTGGATTTAGTACACCATATTCCGCCCTGTTGTTCTTCAAAGACTATGTATACATGGTTATTAAAAACAGACATATCATATCCGCCAAATCCAAACAAAATGGGCAGATTAGGACTTTGCACCACCGATACCGGTGGAGTAAACCCTCCATTTGAGAAAACAGAACACCAGATTTGATTGGTAGTGCTGTTGCTGCCCCCCCATGATATGATAGGAGAACCATCCGGGAGAAAGGATATTTTAGGTGCAGTTATAGCAAGATTAGTTGAAACCACTTCAATGGAGTCGCTCCAAACAACTTTTGACTGTGCAAAAGAGCTGCCTGACAAATGCAGACATAGCAGAAGGAAGACGCTTTTAATCAAAAAAAGGTTGTTCATTTTGGCGCAAAGTAGTTTCAACGTTAAGTATAAAAGCAGCCGCAAATTTGAGGTGATTGCAGAGGGAACCTATTAATTATTGGAAAATTTTGGGGCGATAAAGATGTTACAATTTCGGCAAATAATTAACATTTCAACAGGTAACAAATTCTGAACTTGCATCGTCTTTGCCGTACACCGGTTATCTCTTCACCTTTTTACCATAATTTACACTATGGGCGATGCCAATCTTTCACGAAGGCGTTTTTTAGAAAAAATGGCTCCTGCAGGAGGTAGTGTTCGTATTGAACCTGTTTCGCCGTTACCCGCCGAAGATCTTTTCAAGGTGGATGAACACGCATTTTCCAACCGCCAACTCACTTTGCAGGGAGGCCTTGATCCATACCAGGGCCCCTGGACTCAGGCACAGGCAGCGCATTTGCTCCGGAGAACCACCTTTGGCGTAAAGTACGCTCAGGTGCAGCAACTCCTGGCATTGGGCAATGCACAGGCAGCGGTAGATGCCATTCTGAACGTGCCAACTACACCTCCTGATCCACCCATTAACAATTACAATAGTCCTAACTCCGTTCCTCCCTATGCAGATCCCAATGTGCCATCCGGCCAAACATGGATCAATGCGCCCTATGATGTGGAAGCGGAAGGATTCCGTATAGAAAGCTGGCGCGGTTGGTGGCTCAATCGAATGATCGAAGGTGAAGCCAATATTCAGGAGAAAATGACCCTGTTTTGGCATAATCACTTTGCTACTCAAACTGATGCGGTATTCCGTGGGAAAGCTGCTTACCTGCACAATGCTATGCTGCGCAGGAACATTTTGGGTAATTTCAGGACTTTCGTGAAGGAGGTGACCCTGGATCCCTTAATGCTGGTATTTCTGAATGGATTCCGGAATAACCTCATCGCTCCTGATGAAAATTATGCCCGGGAATTGCAGGAGCTTTTCACGATAGGTAAAGATACGCAACAGGGGTATACAGAAGATGATGTGGTGGCTGCGGCCCGGGTATTGACCGGCTGGACAGTTGACATCAATGGAACAGTAACCTTCGTACCGCAGTTGCATGATCAGGGTTTCAAGGTATTCTCCTCTTTTTACGGAAATACCATCATTCAAGGCAGCAACAACGGTAGTGCAGAGCTGGATGCTTTGATCAATATGATCTTGCAAAAGGAGGAGGTATCCCTGTACATTAGTCGTAAATTATACCGGTTCTTCGTTTATTACGAAATTAATCAGGATGTGGAAGCCAACGTAATCGTTCCGATGGCTCAAATTTTCCGCGACAATAATTATGAAATTAAGCCGGTGGTCAAAGCCTTATTGCAAAGCGAGCATTTTTTTGATGCCGTCAATAAAGGCTGTATGATTAAAAACCCGCTGGATATGCTGGTGGGCATGTTACGGAATTACAACCTGACATTGCCAGCACCAACCCTTTTAGACAACTATTCCATCCGGCTGGGCATTAATTATTACTGCAATGCCCTTCAAATGATGCCGGGCAGTCCGCCCAATGTAGCTGGCTGGTCGGCTTACAGACAAATCCCTACCTATTATCGCAATTGGATCAGCGCCGATACCATCCGTAACCGCAATATTATATCGGATGTGATGGCTTTTGGAGGTGTTGATGTGGGGCCTGAAAAGCTGTTTATTAACCATATTGCCTTTGCGGCGCAGTTCCCCAATCCGGGAGATCCGAATGCATTGATCGACAACACCCTTGCGATACTTCACCCAATGCCCATCTCCACGCTCAAAAAGTTCTATCTGAAAAGTATTCTTCTTTCTGGTCAGCTGAGTGATCATTATTGGACGGATGCCTGGAATGCGTATGTCAACAATCCATCAGATCCTATGGCAGCACAAGCTGTCTGGTTCCGGTTGGCAACGATGCATAAGTACATCATGAACCTGGCTGAATATCAATTAAGCTAAACTGTTTGGAGATGTATCCTCCAACATCAAATCGCACTTAACATGAAAAGAAGAACTTTTCTCCGCAATACAGGTCTTGCTGCTGCCTGGGCCACTTTCCAGCACCAGGGCCAAGCCATCAACCCGATGGCAAAAGTGCCTTTTCTTCGAGCACTTGCTGAAGGAGGCAATTCCAACGACCGGGTTCTGGTCCTGATTGAGCTGAATGGTGGTAACGATGGATTGAATACGTTTATCCCGCTCGACCAAATGGATAATCTGGCAATCAACCGTCCTCAGGTATTGATCCCTCAAAACCTAACCCTGGGACTTAACGGAACCATCAAAAACGCTCTTCACCCCTCCATGCCGGAGTTCCGGGATTTGTACAACGACGGGAAAATGTCGGTAGTGCAAAATGTGGGCTATCCCAATCAGGATTATTCCCACTTTCGTTCCATGGATATCTGGATGTCGGGAGCAAATTCCGATCAGTACCTGGAAACCGGTTGGGCCGGTCGGTACATGCAAAGCCTGCATCCCGACTTTCCGGAAGGTTACCCCAATGCAGCAAGTCCGGATCCACTGGCTATTCAAATTGGCGCTACCGTGTCATTGGCGTTGATGGGAAATGTTTCGCCAGTAGGCATGGGTATAACCGATCCGACTACTTTTTATCAGTTTGTGAGTGACATTCCTGAGCCTGCGCCTAATACACCATATGGCCATGAACTGGAATTTGTTCGACTGGTTACCCAACAGGCACAAGCATATTATAACTCAGTGAAAGCAGCAGCAGCGGCAGGTGAAAATCTTGCTACTTACCCAACAGGAAATAACCTGGCGGATCAATTAAAAATTGTGGCTAATCTCATAAGTGGCGGCCTGACCACTCCCATATACATCGTATCCATGTATGGCTTTGATACCCATGCAGATCAGGTTGATGGCACCTTTGGAAATACCGAAGGTATCCATGCAAACTTGTTACGGACCTTGTCAGAAGCGGTTGGCGCGTTCCAAAAGGACCTCGAAATGTTGGGAATTGACGACCGCGTAGCAGGAATGACCTTCTCTGAATTTGGACGTACGATAGCCTCCAATGCCAGTGATGGTACAGACCACGGCGCAGCAGCACCACTTTTTGTGTTTGGCAAAAATGTGATACCGGGCATCATTGGCGATAATCCGGAAATTCCGGACAACCCGATTGTTTCTTATGACGTGGCCATGCAACACGATTTCCGTGCAGTGTATGCAAGTGCCTTGAAGGACTGGTTTGGCGTTGCGAATCCGGAAGATATTCTGGGGCAGGAGTTCCCTATTTTGCCTATTTTCAAAGCGGCATCTTCCGGAACACATGTTGTAGACAAGGCTAATTCGTTGAATGTCAGCAATTTCCCGAATCCTTTCCACAGCAGCACTACATTCACCTTTACACTGGAGAATACCGGCTATGTAACCATACACCTGATTGATATTAACGGACGGGAATTAAAAAGGGTTGCAGAAGGATCTTACCCAACAGGCACCCACCGGGTATTATTCAATCGCAATGAACTTCCAAGTGGCCATTATTTCTATCAGGTTAAAGTAGATGGAAAAATGGTAACCAAACACCTGGTGGTTAATTAGCAGTATGAGAGGAATGTGAAGAACGTGAATAATAATTCGGGGCCATGCAGTAATCACTGCATGGCCCCGCTCATTACCCCAAAAACCCATAAACCCATAAACCCAT
>DLXL01000455.1:0-2588 GCA_003448025.1 Saprospirales bacterium
GTATCCCGGAATGGTATTCCGGGGAGGTTTATGCTTGTTGAGCTAATGCTCAACATTTTTTATCAGTTTTACACTAACGTTAAACATCAGACAATATGTTAGGTTCCTTTTTTCGAAAACCTAAATCCACTTCACAGTCTGGATTGGATATTCCGAATATCAATCAGGAGGATCGAAGCGAAATTGCTCGTCCAAAATTCGGGCAGGATTTACCACCGGAAGTGCCATTAACGGTACAGCCAACCAAACAGCCCCTTCTTACTCCGGAAAATATTGCGCTCATTTCAATTTTGCTGCTACTGGTATCAGGCACTCTGGGCATTTGGTCCTATTACAGATACCATGAAATAAAGGCAATTCGTGCAGTGGAACAAAAACAGCACGAAGTAGTAGTAGACTCCCTCTCAGAGGTGAAAGCTGGATTGGAAAAACATCTGGATGACCTGGAATCTGCTTTTACTGATCTGCGAACAGAAAATGGCGACCTCGCCAATCGTTTGGCTGTAACCACCAAAGTGGTAGAGCAAAAGGATGCGCTCATAAAATCCATCAAAGCACAGAATACCCGCGATGAAAAAGCACTCCGGGAGCAGGTGCAGCAGCTGCAATCGGTGGTAGATCGTTATGAAACCATTATTCGGGTGCTGGATCAGAAAAATGCGGTGCTAACAGCAGAGAACAACCGGTTAAAAGGTGTAACAGATTCACTCACAGAAGAGATCAGTGATCTTGGGCTCAGACTGGAATCCCAGATCCGGCGAACGATGTCGGCCCAGTACAAAGCAACAGGATTCCGTGTTGAGTTAGAGCGCCGGAATGATAAGCTTACCCAACGGGCAAGTAAAGCCCGTGAACTACGGATATATTTTGATTTAAACCAGGTGCCCCGAAATTTTCAGGGTAACCAAAGGTTTTATCTGGTTATTGCTGACGATTTTGGTCGGCCAATCCCTTGTGAAAATCCCATAAACGTCAGCATTCCTACAGACCGAGGTCCGGTAGCCATTGAAGCACAGGCATCCCAACTTCAAAATGTCATTGAAAACCAACGGGTTGAAATGCTGTACAAGTTGGAAGATCGCCTGAAAAAAGGCTCCTATGTGGTAACGGTGTATTCTGACAAAGGTCCGTTAGGAGTAGCTAGTTTCCGGCTAACCTGATAGTCCCGTTGTGATGTGGGTGGCTTTGCAGAAATTTGAATGGTCAAATCTTTTGTAGGAAAAGGGACGCATCTTCATGGACGAAAACAAATTCCGCCGATATTACCTTTCCATCCTTTTCTGGATTTTTCTCCTGGCCTGGGCACTATTGGGGATTAATCCGGTATACCGTTCCGACTGGTTTCTGGAAAATATACTGGTGTTCCTTGGAGTGCCTTTTGTGTTGTTCGTCCACCGAAAATGGCCACTGACCAATCTGTCGTATACCCTTATATTTTGCTTTTTGTTGCTGCATAGTATTGGTGCGCACTATACCTATTCGGAGGTTCCTTTTGGTCGTTGGGTTTCAGATGTAATGGGCTGGGAGCGCAATCATTTTGACCGGATGGTACATTTTTTATGGGGTTTTCTGATTGCAATGCCCATTTTTGAAATACTAAACCGTCGGGTGCGCGGACGCCGGCGGGCAATCGTGTTTTTTACCCTGAGTGTAATTGTGCTGGTAGGAGTATTGTACGAGTTTATGGAATGGGCGGCAGCCCTCGTGGTTGCACCTGAAGCCGGAACGGCTTTTTTAGGCACTCAGGGGGATGAGTGGGATGCCCAAAAGGATTTGCTGCTCAATTTGTTGGGCGGCCTGGCATCACTCGTTTTCTTACCACGTGTTTTGCGGCAAACCCGCGACATAACCTGAATTAGAAAAAATACCCAACATACGCTAAACCAGAATCCGGCCATCCTGCATTTGTATGATACGGTGCGTGTTTTGTGCAAAAGCCATATCGTGCGTCACAATCAGCAGGGTTTGTCTGAATTCTTCTGAAAGTTGTTTGAAGATATCAAACACCAGGTCGCTATTGCGTTTATCGAGGTTTCCGGTAGGCTCATCGCCCATGATAATGAGTGGATCATTGATCAGGGCACGGGCAATGGCTACCCTTTGTTTCTCCCCGCCCGAAAGTTGATTTGCCAGCTTCAGAGCCAGGTGATCAATATCCAATTGCCGCAGGCGCTCCATGGCCCGGTGTTCAACCTCTTCTTTGCCATAACGCTGTAGTTTCAATCCCGGCAACATCACGTTTTTCAATACACTAAACTCGTTTAACAAATAGTGAAACTGGAAAACAAAGCCGATTTTTTCATTTCTGACACGAGCTAGTTCTCCTTCGCTCTTACCCCGCATCAATTCGCCATCAATCCGTAAACCTCCTTCATAGTCTGTATCCATGGTGGAAAGGATATACAGCAGTGTAGATTTCCCACAACCGGATTTCCATATCACTGCGATAAATTCTCCGCGGTCCACAGACAGGTTCACCTCATCCAGGACTTTCACCCTGACAGGATCATTGAAATACTTGATGATATGACTGGTTTGAAGTACGGGCATTTTTAAACGGTTTACGGTAGACGGCTTACGGTGGACGG
>DLXL01000455.1:2840-4278 GCA_003448025.1 Saprospirales bacterium
CCGTCTACCGTCCACCGTCTACCGTCCACCGTCTTATTTTCCTCTTATGATCACAACCGGGTCAACCTTGCTGGCTTTTCTGGCCGGAAAGAAACCGGCAAAAAAAGTGGTTACCATTGCGAAAATGATCCCAATAATGTAATACATCCCATCGTAGTTAACCGGATAAGTGGTAATGGTTGGCAGAGACGGAGTGACAAATGGAATTTGATCAATGATGAGTGAAAGCCCTAAACCAATGGCCAACCCAAGTATGCCTCCAACTGCGCCTATGCTCAATGCGATACCAAGGAAGATCTTGCGTACGTCTCTGCCGGAAAACCCGGTAGCCTTTAGTATGGCAATAGTGTCCATTTTCTCATAGATCATCATATTCAGGATATTGTAAATGCCGAACCCGGCTACAATGAGCAATACAATGCCCACGACATAAGAAATCAGGGTGCGCACAAAACTGCCGGTTTCAAACTGAGCATTTGCGGTTTGGATATCTTCTGCATCTACCTGAAATAAATGAGCCCACTCAAGGGCTATGGGGGGGGCAGCATCCAAATCGTGAAGTTTGACCAGAATATCGGTGATGTAGTTGTTAGGTTGTCCCAGCAATTTTTGAACCGTACTGATGGATGCATAGCTCTGTACCTTGTCAAAATCAGCCAGCCCCGACTGGAAAATTCCGACTACTTTGAGCGAAAGTTGTTCTCCTTTGGAGGTAGTAACCTGAATTACATCGCCTACCTCTGCCAGTAGTTTTTCTGCAACGCCTTTTCCCAGGATGATACTGTTGGCAATGTTTTTAAGATCCAAGGGGTCGCCTGCACGGATATAATCTCTAAAGTGAAACAGCCGGGTTTCTTCCACGACCTCAATTCCACTTACGGCGCCGGTGATGTCTATGGTACCAGAGTTAAATAATACCGGCGCATTTATTCTGGGCGCCACGCCTAAAACTCTGGGGTCCTGTTGCAAAAACTGCACTATGGCGGCGCTGTTTAAAATCTCCTGCCGCACATTGCTGGATTTCAGGGAATGGATAAAGTGTTGTTTCCCTTTAAACTCGGGCGCAATGACAATGGGCTGGATGGGATTGGGTTTGATTTCATTGAACAGCCGTACATGCGCGGTTCTGTTCAATACCAACCCATCAAGCAAATCATTCAAGCCATTCATAAACCCAAGCAAAGCGATGAACATCGCAATACTGAAGGTTACACCTACTGCCGCAACGAGCGTTTGTCGCCAACGCGCCATCAGCAGAGATTTGGCAATATCTATAAGCAGGACAAGTTGCATGATTAAATGCCCGATGGCTTATCCCCGTTACTGATTTTGTACAGTGCATAGCCCAGGCCACCAACCAGGTGGAAAATGACGATAATAAAAATGATGGTACTCATATGGAGAAATGTTGTGTCCTGTTTTAATCTGGTTTCAGAAT
>DLXL01000455.1:4434-13357 GCA_003448025.1 Saprospirales bacterium
TGTTTCAGAATCCTTTGACCTGCACTCAATCCACTGAGAATTTCGACTTTTTGATAGTCTTTCAGGCCGATATTAACAGAAACTTTTTCTTTGTTTTCGAGGATAACTACCGAATCTCCCAACAGGTAATTGCGCGGAACAATCAGCACATTGTTTTTATCGGCAATCAGAATATTGGCTTCGACGCTGAAGTTTGGATAGAGTACGGGTGGTTTGTTGGTAAACTCGGCCGTTACCGTAAAGGTGCGGGATCGTTCATTCATCAGTGGTGCGATACGGGTCAGTGAAGCTTCAAACACCTGGCCTTTGTAGCTGTCGAGGGTAAGCAATACCCGTTGCCCGGGCTTTACTTTGGCAATATCGTGTTCATCCACCTGGAGCTCTGTTTCAAAGGCAGTTGCATGTCCGAGGATAGCTACGGCTGTTTGAGGACTGACCAGTTCTCCCACTTCTTTAAACAGACGATACACACGTCCATCCTGTTGAGCTCGTATGATATAATCTGATTGAAGGACCTGACTAATGGCCCATTGTTTTTGCGATTGAGCGGAAGAAAATTCCAATTGCTTTTTAGCATCGCGATACCGAAGAATGGCAGCCTGATAACTATTGCTTGAACTGTTATAAGCCAGCATGCGTTGTTCCAACTCTACTTTTGAGCCGATTTGTTGCAACCAAAGGCCTTGTTGTCTGGCCAGCAACAAAGAATCGTTCACCAGGCGGGTATAAGCCAAATCTATGGCACTCTTCAATTCTGCCAGTCGATCTCCTGAAGTATTATTGCGGGCAAATTCAGCAGCGAGTCTGGCGTTTTCCGCAGTCAACTTGGAGGCTTCGCTTTGAATAATATATAAGGGACTCCCTTTTTTTACCACATCTCCTTCTTCTACCAGGACTTGTTGCACCAGGCCATTGATGGTGGCATACACCTGATATTGATTTTTACTCCGGACAGATCCGGAAGCATAAACAGATTCCGTGATATCTCCCTGAACAACCAGAATACTTTCAGGCTTTTCTTCACAGGAAGAAGCGATCGAGGTAAGTAAAAAAAGGAAAAAAAGACGCTTCATTGATACGCGGTTATCAGATTCATGTACAAACATTTAACTCTGGAGAGGTGGAAGTGGCTTTTCCGGAAATTTTCGGAAGATTGCCTCAACGGCTTGATGTACACGCAGGTCGGCTTCCTCGGGTTTCATATTATCCAAAACGCCCACTGCAGCGCCGCGCCAAACCTGATTGCCGGTCCGGCTATCAATAAAATCTATAATCAGGGTTCCTTCCCGGTAATGCACCGGTTGAACCCGGTTACAACGATCGTAATTACCTGGCGTTTCAAATACACCTCCGCAGGACCAGTCACGTACATACAGTATCTCGTTTTTGATCACAATATGGTAGTGAAGCATCAGATCAGGCTTGTCGTCGCAAGGTTTGAATCCATAACGGCTCATTTGAGCTTCCACGCTGGTTCTGATTTTTCCCTGTACACCTGCACTTAGCCAAAGCGGACCGGAGTTTCCGTCTTTTACTTCCGGGTTATTAAGCCAGTTAAAGGTATGGTATTTGGAAAGATTCACTCCGGGTTCTTCCTCCGTGTAAATTTTGGAAAAAGGAGAGCATCCTCCATTTCCGCCGATCAGCGCGAGGATGGCTAAAAAGTATAAAAATGCCCTGATTTGCATAGTTTTCAAATTTGTCACAAAATTGGGGTTGGGGGCGCCAATCCGGGGCTGATTAAAATCATAGGGAGGGTTTATTTGTATCATGCTGAACAGGATATCTTATAGCCGAATCATGAATCTGAATGCATATAAGGTTGTTTAGAGACCTACGAGGTCTCTAAACAACAATTCCAATAGGATGAAATCAGAGCAGAAAAAGCGACTAAAATAACCAATAAACCATCCATCCCAGTCCTGTCAGAATCACCACCCCAAAACCTATCCCAACGGGTCTGCGCAGTGCCGCAGGACCGTTAAGGACACTTATCAGCCATTTGAAAATAGAGTTAGAGATTACAGCCAGTAAAATAATGATGCTGGCTTCCCGGGAAATACCTGCCGGTGTGGCAGCCCATTTGGAGGTAGAAATGGTAATTGCATCAACGTCGGCAATGCCGGCTATTGCACCGGATAAATAGATGAAGGTCTGGTTTAACCATTGCCGGGAGGCTGCCATGGAAAGGGTAATAATGATATAGAGCAGGACAAAAAAGACTGCGTTTTTAATGTCCAGTGGATTGCCGGGGGAAAGGGCTGGTGCGTTATCAGCTTTTTGATGAGACTTGATCACCTGCCAGGTTGGAATCAGGCTGGTCAAAAGCATGACTAAAAGAGGTGTGAACAACTCTTTCGCTACATCAAAGGAGAAAATAGAGGCCCAAACAAACGCCCGGATAAACATAATAGAAGAGGCAAGCACGATGCCGGCTCCATAAGGTGCTGCCAAATCCTGACGTTCCTTGCTTTTTGCGGAAAATACCCAGGCGATCATGGTAGAGGAGAACAAACCACCAATAACGGCTGTCCACAAAATCCCTTTGTGTGGGCTGCCAAATTTCAACAACAAATAACCGGCAAAACTCAGGCTCAGTACCAGCACTGCAATGAAACCCAGATCCCGGGCATTCAATAACCCATCAGGACCAAAAGGCATGGAGGGCAGCATGGGTAAAATGAGTAATGCAAGAAGGATGAACTTCAGGAACGCAAACAACTCATCTTCCGTAATTTGTTTTACAAAATGATGCAGGCGCGATTTCAGGGATAAAATAGTGGTCATGAGTACCACTACAGCAACAGATTCCAGGACCAGTCCTTTGGCGTTGGCAATGCCCAGCAGAAAGGTTAGTAAAATGGCAGCTTCAGTAGTAAGACCGATTTTACCGTGTTGTGTTTGAACAAAATACACCAAACCCACGAGTAAAATAAAGCCTCCAACCACTGTAGCCAATACAGCCGGATGCGTGTATCCTGATAACCAGCCAGCTACATACCCAAGTACAGCTACCAGGGTAAAGGTGCGAATGCCGCCAATGTGCGAAGGGTCTTCGTGCGTGTTAAACTCTCTTTCCAGGCCGATAATCAATCCAATGCCAGCTGAAACCAGCAAGTGAATAAAAAAAGGTGGAATAGCTGTATAGATAGAGTCAAGCCAGTTCATAGGCTTTAGGAATTAAGGAAAAGCGTTTGAGCTTCGCTCATGATTTTATTTCGGCGTTCGTTGGACAAGTGCAGCAGATCTGACCAGCCTCCCGGCCTGCTCAAAGTGGAGCTTAGTACAATACCGTTTTCCAAAAGCTTATTTTTCTCCTGTCTGGTCAGGTAAGTCAGGCAGGTGACGGGATGTACATTAGCCTTGTCTACCATTTCCCGTAAGCTACCGCTGGATGGATAGTTCCATCCTATCAGCCGCATTCCAGCACATCGGCCATATTCCATGGAATCTTCTGAAAACCGGGTGTTGGTGATAATCCACCCTTCTCCCCGAATGCCTCCATTGCCATTTTGATATTGCTCCAGATCACGAAATCTGGAGTGTACATAGAGGGGAACCTTAACATTGCTTACAGATCCCGGAATAGGGTGGTACTTGCACTCCACCCAGATCAATCGGTTCTCATTTTGTGCTACTACATCTATTTCATGCCGGATACAAGCGCCAGGAAGGATTTGTCGGGTCTCTACCTCATATCCCTGACTTTTCAACACTTCTGCTATAAAGTCTTCAAATGGGAAGCCGGATGGGCCAAAATCGAACATTGCCTGTTTAAGGGTATAACGGGCGGCATAAGGCCTGTTTCTGCGTTTGAGCATTTTGTAGGCCCGCTTGAAAATGGATTTAGTGGTAATGCCGTCGTGCCACTGATCCGAAAGCTCCCGGATAATCTGGTTGATAAGTGCATCTTCAGCCCCGGATCTTCGAAGAGACTTCCGCAGTTTCTCTTCATCAAAAGGCTCCATTACTCCGGAAGCTTTTACTACCTGAAAATTTTGCCCCATGGAATTAATTGGATGTTGGGTTGTATGCTAATCCGGTGAGTTGAAAAGTTCCAGAAATGGGTTAATTCGGCATTTCCCGGAGTCTATCCTGCTTAAGTACTGTAACTACACCATCCTTGATATCCACCATGCCTTCATTTTTAAAATCAGTCAGGGTGCGAATGAGCGTCTCTTTGGCTGTTCCGGCCAGTGCCGCCAGGTCTTCACGTAACAAATGAATGACAGGGCCACTTTGATCGGCAAGTTGAGTCAGCGCGGTAGCTACCCGTTTGCGTACTGAATTATACGCCAGTTCAATGAGCTGTTGTTCTCTTTCAGATACATGGCTTGCCAGCATTTTGATGAAACGGGCATTCACATCCCGGTTGCCAAATACCAGCGCCGCAAAATCTTGTTTAGGAACCAGCTTGATGCTGCAATCTTCAAGGGCTGCGGCACTTTCCGGATAGGCGTCTTCCTTAAATAGTGCTAAAAAGCCCAGGAAATCACCCTGTTGAGCTACTTTAACAATAAGCTCTCTGCCATCATCACTGGTTTTGAACACCTTGGCTTTTCCGCTTTCAACAAAATACAGCCAGCGTGGGTGTTCGCCTTCCCGAAAGATCAGATCTTTCTTCTTGTAATGACGAACCTCGCGATTTTCAGAGAGATGTTTGATGGCCTCCATCGCCCGGGCCTCATCAATAAACCTATCCAGGGATGGATTGGCTTGTGAAGAGGCAGAACGCAGACGTTCACTTTTTTTCAGACGACTTTCAATGGTTTGAAGCAGTACGACATCATCAAACGGCTTGGTGATGTAATCATCGGCGCCCAGCGCCATGCCTCTCCGGAAATCCTCCTTTTCGGCCTTGGCCGTCAGGAAGATAAAGGGAATATCGGCTGTAGCTGCCTGCCTGCTCAGGATATGCAATACGCCGTAACCGTCCAACTCAGGCATCATGATGTCGCAAAGAATCAAATCCGGAAGATCTGATTGTGCTTTTGCGGCTCCAATCTTGCCGTTTTCTGCGGTAATAGCCTCATAACCACTCAGGGTGAGGATTTCAGCCAGGTTCTCCCGAACATCAGGATTGTCTTCTATTATGAGTATCTTTTTCATTGCACAGCAAAGATAGAAACATCCCTCATTCGTCACACTGATTTCAATCAACCATTAAACTAACCCAAGTCATTTATGACTGAAAAGTAAAAGGCTCACCTTTGTACCATCTCACAACGAGTAATTAAACACAACTCAAATTATGAACATCTTTGCTCCAATTTCAAGCATCATGACCGATCACAAACATCTCGTGACGGTTGATCCGGAAGAGTCTCTGTCTAAAGTAAAAGAGATTTTTGAAGGCCATAAGTTCCACCATATTCCTGTGGTACATTTCCGTGAAATCGTAGGCATCATCAGTCGCACCGATTTCGAACACTTCATGGGCGGTGCGTCCCATTTCGAAGAAGATAAATATGTGAACCAGCTTCGCCTCGATCGGGCAAAAGCCAGTGATATCATGGTTAAGCGTTTGGGTAAGGTGTCTTCTGACGACCGGATTAACGTTGCACTGGAAGTATTTATGGTGAATCGCTTTCACGCATTGCCGGTGGTAGACGACGGTGAGTTGGTAGGTATGTTAACGCCTTATGATATTATGCTGGCGTTGTCCAAGCAGGTTCCTGCTGATTCAAGTCTGGTATACGAGCAAAAAGACTAAGGATGAAAGAAATAGCCACCATACAGCCCTTGAATGCCGGGGCCTGCACAGGAAACTGTCAGGGTTGTGGCAAGTTGCACATCAAAATTTTTGGTGCGCACGACACCACATCCAGGCTGCTGGGTGCGCGTGTCAGGCTGGCGCTGGATGCTGCGCAGATGGATGGCAAAGTGCTCGAAATAGCTGATCCCATCGCCATTCAGGCAGAAGGGATCAGTCTTTTGCCCGCACTCATGATAGAAGGGAAAGTGGTACTACAGGGGTTGGTTCCAAATGTCCATGAAATAGCCCGACTTATGAAAAACAGAGAACTATTCAACAGCAAAATTTTCCACCTGCGTATCATTAGTGTAGCGGTTGATATGAGTGACGTATCGGCTAATGCATTGATTTTTGCCTGGAAAATTGCCGAACGGATGGAAAGTAAACTGGAAATCGTATACGCGATGGACAGTATTTTTGAAGGAACCGTACCATCTGCTTCTGGATTTTTGTCGAGCTATTCCAAAACCATGCAGACAGAGTTGGATGGCTTTGTGGCCGAAACCCTGCGCCCCTTGGGGGTAAGCTATGTTCCTGCCGGTAAATTTGCAGGCGAGCCAGGTGGTGTGACCACTAAAACGGCAGAACAGATGCGCGTAAGTACCAAGGTTATTTACGGAGTACCAGACGTTGCGCTTGTGGAGTATTCCAAAAAAGTTGATCTGTTGGTCATGGGTGCTACCGGACGGGGCGGGCTTGGGAAAAAGTTATTCGGATCGGTAAGCGTAGAGGTTTCAAAAGCCTCGCATTGCCCGGTGCTTTTTGTATCCAGGGAAGCAGAGTTCAGAGGGTTTGAAAATATATTGTACGCATCTGATTTTGATTCGCTCAATCCACTTTCGGTACAACAAACGGTTTCTTTTGGCCGCCGTTTTGATGCTCAGATACATTTCGTGCATGTTGGCCCGGGTGGTGAAAAGAACCTGGAGGAGCAGAAAGAGCGTTTTGAGGCCAGCTTTGGTGAATCAGGTTATGATAAGCCTTTCATCTTTAGCAAAATGGTGAGTGAAAACGTGGTAGAGGCTCTGTATGAGTATGCCTTCTACCATCGGATAGATTTACTGGTGTTTGTTACACACCATCGGTCATTCTGGGATAATATCCTGCACAAAAGCATCACCAACGAAGTACTGGCAAGCAGTGATTTGCCACTATTGGTGATTCATTCAGATGACGATATGCTATAAAATAAAAAAGAATAGTGGAGTTAGCATAATCAGTGATTGACGCATAGACAGAGGGTTTTTTCAGTCCCCGTTGAATTATTTCAACGGGGATTTTTTTTTTTTCCATCAAAGCAATTGAAAAAACTTGCAGATTTTATGTCAGTTAAGCTGAAAGAAAGATTAAAAGGAAATTGTCTTTTTTTTGACGAAAACATAGAACGAGAAACTAGGGGAACAGCACATACCTTTGGTCTGGTAACCATGCGAAGCAAACCTGATTCTGTTATGCGTAAATTTTACCTGCTGATTATTGTAGTGTTTTGGGTGGAGTCGGGCTTTAGCCAAACCTTTCACGCCATCCCGGAACCTGTACTCACGCAGGAACTTGAATTCAATCAGGCCAATGAATGTTATATTTATTTCTCCAATCCTTCCGGCGACAGCCTGCAACTTCGTTGGCGATTGGTAGAATCCAATTTGCCTGAAAACTGGGATGCCGATTTGTGCGATTACGGCACTTGTTATTCAGGAATACCTGGGAATGGATTGATGAATGTCGTGTATGATACGATACAGCCATATCTCAAACTCATCGTATTGCCTGGTGAAAATTCCGGAGCTTGCTGGATATGGTTCAGGGCCTATGAAGATGGAAATCAGGGCAATTATGTAGACGTATTCTTTAACCTGCATACACCCGGCACCCTAAGTACCGCAGAGCAGGAACTACCATCCTTAAGCATCTATCCTAATCCGGCATCAGAGGTCATCATGCTGGAAAATACATCTGACAGAAATATGAATGCGCAAATCATCCATATTTCCGGTATTCCATACTGGCAAGGAGATATTCCCGAAAAAACAACCCAACATATACCAGTACACCACTGGCCTCGCGGAAGTTATTGGCTCAGAACCCCTAATCAGACCAGGCAATTTCACATTCAAAAGTAATCAACAATAATGTTGCGCTGATGGGCTATTAGCCTCACTCATTCACACATTCTATACATTCACACATGAAACATCTCTTAACTAGCCTGTTTTGCCTGCTCTCTTTCGGTGCAGCACTGGCGCAAGCCAACGTTCAGGTGCTCTCAAAGTCCCGAAACGAAACCTTGCTCAAACTGGAATTGGGTAACATCCACAAATCTACAGTAAGTACCCCGAATGGAGATGCTCTGGTGATCGGTATGGACAATGGTACTCCGCTATTGGAAGCCGGCGCGCCGGATGTGCCCAAGTTTGCCACTACCCTAATGATTCCAAATACAGGAAACATGGCTGTGGAGATCGTGTCTTCAGAATATACGGACTACGCGAATGTGCGGGTGGCGCCCTCCAAAGGTAATCTTATGCGCAATGTGGATCCAGCCGCCATACCGTATCGCTACGGGGCTGATTACGAACGCAATACGTTTTTTCCGGGCAAACTGGCTTCCCTGAACCAGCCATTTATCATGCGAGATGTACGTGGACAGGCATTATGGATCTATCCTGTACAATATAACGCGGTAACTAAAACCCTCCGCGTGTATCAAAACATCACCGTACGGGTGCACCACATTGGCGGACAAGGAGAGAATGAGGCCGTATCCGGACGTGAACGAGTGATTAATACAGCCTTCAGGCAATTGTACCAAAAACTTTTCCTGAACTTCGATGAACAGTTTCTAACACAAACCAGAAGCAACGAAGATCCTGCAAAGATGCTGGTGATTGCCAAGGATGACCTCATCCCCGGTCTTGAAAGCTATGTGGCCTGGAAACGCCAAATGGGCATTCATACGACGATAGTACCCACCTCGGAAATAGGAAGTGCCCCGGCAGAGGTGTTTGCATACGTACAGAATTATTATAACGAAAACCAGATTTCTTATCTCCTCCTGGTTGGTAATGAAGATGCCATTACCCCAATGGTACGCCCTGGCAGCAACTATTCCTGCGATAACTGTCTGGGATATATGGAAGGAAACGACCACTATCCGGAAATTTTTGTCGG
>DLXL01000628.1:0-10661 GCA_003448025.1 Saprospirales bacterium
CATTGACTCATTCAAAAAAAATCACCCAAGACTTATTCAGAACAAACCAGATTCCCCCTGGAAATAGCAGAAAAGCCCCTTACAGTTGGGGAAATGGTAGTAGCAGATTACCGCAAAGCAGAAGTATTCAGAAAATTTGGGATTGACTACTGCTGCGGAGGCAAAAAGCCGCTCGCAGATGTGTGCAGGCAAAAACAGCTGGACCTTCAAACGGTACAACAAGCCCTTGATGCCATAGACAAACAACCCGCAGCGCCCCATCAGAATTTTACTGATTTGCCGCTTGATATGCTGGTAGATCATATTGTTACCCGGCACCATCAGTACGTGGAAGCCTCCTTACCGGTGCTTGATGAACTTACCGCCAAGGTTGCCCGGGTACACGGAGAGCGGCATCCGGAACTGATGGATATTGCCCGCCAATACCTGGCAGTGGCGCAGGAGTTGCGGATGCACATGCACAAGGAAGAGCGGGTACTCTTTCCTTATATTCGACAAATGGAGCAGTCAAGGAGAACCAACAGCCCCAGGCCTGTTCCAGTGTTTGGTTCTGTAGCTAATCCAATCCACATGATGGAGGCAGAGCATGAATCGGCAGGGGAGGCTATGGAAGCCATCCGAAAGCTGAGCAATCAGTATACGCCACCACAGGATGCCTGCACTTCCTACCGGGTGTTATTTGCCAAACTGCAGGAATTTGAACAGGATTTGCATCAGCATGTACACCTGGAAAACAACATTCTTTTCCCCAAAGCCAAATCACTGGAGATGAACTAAATTTGGGTCATGAGTTTGGCGTATTTTAGCCGCAAGAATCAGTCTAAATCCTCCTTCATGCGGATACTTACCCTGCTCCTTTTACTGCTCTCCGGAGCTGCTTTTGCCCAAAAACAGGATCGTTTTCCGGCATCCTCATTAAAAATTTACTGGCAACTCATCACCAATCAACATGAAAAACCTGGTCAGCACCTGGCGCGATTCACCTTGTTGAACACACACTATAAAACAGCACTTCCAGCCCAGGGATGGACCATTTATTACAATGGCGGACGCGATGTATTGCAGGTATTACCGGGTAGTGGCTTGCTCACGGAAAGAATTCATGGAGATTTGTTTCGGCTATATCCCGGTCCGGAATTTAAAGGATTAGCTCCGGGAAAGAATATCATCGTGGATTATGTGGGAGATGCCTGGATATTTAATGTTTCTGATGCTCCCTGCGGATATTATCTGGTTTGGGAAGATACCCCTGATGTTACGCATGCCCTCCCTTTGGTTGCACCGCGTCCTCCGGAAAACCTGAAAGATTTTAAGCGCAGTCCGGATGGACCGGAAGACCAGATGACACCAGAGCGTGTGTTTGCCCAAAACGAGCACCTCACAGATATACCAGCACAACAATTGCCCCGAGTTTTTCCATCTCCGGTTGCTTACGTGGAAAAGCCAGGCTTCTTCAAACTGGATGCTTCCATAGCTATTGCTGCTGAACCGATTTTTAAGCAGGAAGCTGATTACCTCGCTGCAGAAATGCGGCTTTATATAGGCACTGCGCTGCAACAATCCCCGAACAACCCAAAGAGCATCAGGCTCCGTAAGGATGCTGCTTTTCCTCGGGAGGCTTACCGTTTGGAAGTAAATGCAGACAACATCAACCTTGTGGCTTCCGGGCCGGAAGGCATTTTTTATGGTATTCAGTCGCTCAAACAGTTATTTCCTTTGGAGGCCTGGTATTCACCGATGTCGGTGATAACTATTCCATGTGTGGAAGTACAGGATCAACCCAGGTTCGGATACCGCGGGTTGCATATGGATGTGGCGCGCAATTTCCAGACGAAGGAACATGTTTTGCGCATGCTCAACTGGATGGCTATGTACAAGCTTAATACCCTGCATTTCCATTTTTCTGACGATGAGGCCTGGCGAATAGAAATACCCGGGCTGCCGGAATTGACCACCGTGGGCGTTAAACGAGGGCATACGTTGGACAGCAAGGAGCATTTACCTGCCACCTATGGTTCAGGCGGAGCAGTACAAAATCCCCAAAGCGGCTATTATACCCGGGAGGATTATGTGGACATACTGCGACAAGCCAAAAAGCTGCATATCGAGGTGATTCCAGAGATTGAAACACCCGGTCATGCCCGTGCAGCCATCAAATCCATGGAAGCCCGTTACCGCAGGCTGATGGCAGAAGGCAAGACTGCAGAGGCTCAGGAATACCGACTGGCGGATCCGGAGGATCATTCAAAATACGTCACAGCCCAGTATTATACAGACAATGTAATGTGTGTGGCACTGCCCTCTGTGTACCGCTTTTTGGAAACCACTGTGGATGCCTTGATGGCCATGCACCAAGAGGCAGGAATGCCTCTGAAAACCATTCATATGGGGGGCGATGAAGTGCCGGTGGGCGTGTGGCAGCAATCGCCGGCGTGCCAGGCACTTTTACAAAAACTGCCGCGCAATGAGTATCAGGAAATCTCGGACTTGTGGCAATATTATTGGAAAAATGTACAAGAAATGCTCCAAAAACGCGGGCTGTTTGTGTCGGGCTGGGAAGAAATAGGCATGCGGGAAACCAAACTGGACGGTCAACGCAAAATGATGGTCAATCCGGGTTTTGCCAATGCTCATTTCCGGACGTATGTATGGAATACGGTTATTGGCTGGGGATCGGAGGATTTGCCATACCGGCTGGCCAATGGCGGTTATGAGGTGGTTTTGTGTCCGGTTTCCAACCTGTATTTTGATTTGGCCTATGAAAAGGATTTTGCAGAGCCCGGTTATTACTGGGGTGGCTTTGTGGATGTAGACAAGCCCTTTTATTTTATTCCATTTGATTACCTGAAGAACACCAAAGTGGATCGCTTTGGTAATCCGGTTCCGCCGGAAGTGCTGCTGGGCAAAGACCGGCTGACCGATTATGGTAAAACAAACATTGTAGGCATACAGGGGCATTTATGGAGTGAAAATATCCGTACACCCGAGATGCTGGAGTATCTGGCTTTTCCAAAAATACTTGGTTTGGCGGAGAGAGCCTGGGCTCCGGATCCGGATTGGGCGCGGGAGAAAGATCCGGCCAAAGCTGAAACCCAATACGAGAACGCCTGGAATACCTTTGTCAATGTACTGGGTAAACGTGAATTGCCACGTTTAACGGCTTATCAGGGAGGTGCAAAATTCCGGATACCAACGGTTGGAATACAAGTAGAAGATGGGATGGCCAGGGCTAATGTGATGTTTCCAGGGCTGGACATCCGTTACACCACGGATGGTTCGGAGCCTACTCCCGAAAGCCCAAAATACACCGGACCGTTAGCGGTTAAAAGTAGTATTTGTTTTAGGGCCTTTGACCGGAAGGGGAGAGGCGGAAGGGCTGCTTGGATAAGGCCGTGAGCCAAAGCCTCTCTTTCCCAAGCCCAAATGCATCTATTTGAATAGATTTGCCTTTTATTTTACAGGTTATGGCATCCCATATCAGACAGTACGAGTTTGAAAATTTTATTTGGACCGACGCTTGTCAGCCAACCCATAAGGAACTGACGCAACTGGCATCGGAGTATAACCTGGATTATTTTCAGGTTAGCGATAGTCTTCAGGCAGGGCATTTGCCAAAGTTTGAAACCCAACCTGAATATAACTTTTTAATCTTAAGGGCTTACACGGCCTCTGAAGAAGACAGGGTGACCAATATCAATGAGTTATCCAATAAAATTGCATTCTTTTATAATGATAGCAAGGTGATTACGGTGCACCGGTCTCATTTTGATTTCCTGGATGAATTGAGCATGGAATGCATGCATGCGCAGGATTTGGTACTGGAAATCATCCGAAAGATGCTGCATACGTTTGTGAAGCCTTCAGATTTGCTATCTCGTGAGATAGACGCATTTGAGCAAACCATTTTTATTCAGGATTACAGTAAAATTTCACTGGAAGACTTGTATTACCTGAAGGCTGAGACCAGAATTGCTAAAAAAATCCTGCAAATCACACAGAACACCATTCATCAAATGGAAGTTCAGGAGCGTTTTAAAACCTCTATGCAGGATATTAAAGACCAGTTGTTGTATCTGATCCTGGTGTATGACGAAATGACGGATGATGCCAACAGTTTGCTCAATACCTATCTTTCCGTAAATGCTCAGAAGAGCAATGATGTGATGCGGTTGCTCACCATTTTTTCGGCTTTTTTTCTGCCACTGACCTTTGTTGCCGGTATTTACGGGATGAACTTCGATTATATGCCGGAGCTACGGCATCCGATCGGATACTTTTTGACCCTGGCTTTTATGATTGGGATTTGTCTTGTGATCTATTTTTGGTTTCGCAGGAAAAGAATTATTTAACCAGGTTATAAATCCTTTTTGCGGAAAACACGAACAGCCAGAAGGATTGGAATCAGAATCCATGCGGTTAATACCAGGGTCGCAAAAGTAATGCCCCATCCGGTTCCCAAAAATTCCCGGTAAAGCGCGCCTGTATATCCCATCAGTGCAGATATATCCATTTGCAATAACACCACCACTCTGGCAAGGTCAATGGGGTTCAGTGCTATAAATGCCAGCATAACTTTTTCCAACGGATAGTCGGCAAAACTGAACATCAGGAACAGTACCAGGGCATCGTACAGCAGCGCAAAATAAAACCATAGCATTAGTGCTACGCCTATACCGCGTGCTTTGTCGCGGGTTAACACAGATGCCAACAGGGCAATCGCCACAAAACTTACCGATAATGCAATCGCCATCAGCATCAGGGTAATGCCGGTGGCATTTGGCGCAAACAGCGCAACCGGAATTCCTATGCCTATCATTACTGCCAGGGAGAGGGCGCCTGCGAGTCCCAAAAACTCACTCCAGATCAAGATACTTCTCCGAATGGGCTGTGCTGCCAGAAGCTCAATAAACTCTGTGGCGTTGTAAAAATGAATGGTGGAAAAGATAATGCTCACCAAGGGCGTGACAATCAGTATTATATTAAGCAGGCTGACCATTCCTTTGGTGGCTTCACCGCTCAGGTTGAATAAACCCAGTGAAACGGCCAACAGAAACAGCGTGTACCCGATGACCATCCTGTTTTGAAGGATATCGTACAGTACGTATTTGACAATTCGAAACATGAGTGTAAGGACTGAAAATGAGCTAGGTAAGTACTTTATTGGAGATCGTTGCGCATAATCCTGGCCAATGCGCGATTTAGTTTTTCTTCGCCTGTTCTTGATTTCAGTTGTGCTATAGATTGATAAAATTGGACCTGTCCGTCTATTAAATAAAGGACATCGGTAGTCAATTCTTCCAAATCACTTAAAATATGTGAAGTAACCAGGATCAACTTTCCTTTTTCTTTTTCCGCCAATACTTTTTCTTTCAGTATTTCGGAGGCTAGTGGATCCAGGCCGGCTGTAGGTTCGTCAAGTACCAGTACTTCCGGATCAAATAAAAAAGCCAGGCATGCACTCACCTTTTGTCGCGTGCCACCAGATAGGGTACGCATGGCTTTGTGCGCAAATTTGTCCACTTCGTATGCCTTGATAAGATCATCATCGAAATGCTTCATGCCTGCGCCACGAATTTCCCGGATCATATCAAATACCTGACCTACCTTCATATGGTCCGGATAACGCCCGATTTGAGGCATGTATCCAATATGCCGGCGGTAATCCCAGGTGCCAAGTATAGACTGACCCCGGAGGGTAAGGGCGCCACTATCCGGGATGACCAATCCTAATAAACACTTGATAAAGGTGGTTTTGCCGGATCCGTTTGGTCCGATCAAAGATACGGCCTGTCCGGCCTGCATTTGAACGCTGACCTGATCCAGTGCTTTTAGCTTGCCAAATGATTTGGAAAGGTTGCTAGATTGTAACATGATGGTGGACGGTAGACGGTGGACGGTAGACGGTGGACGGTGAACTTGGTCTGAAGAAATCAGTATGACCATTATTCAAACCTGAATGGTCAGCATGATCAGGTACTCTGAAACCAAGTTCAACGTCCAATATCCAACCGTCCAATATCCTATTTAGGTAACAAAACGTTGTCGATTACGTGAATGATGCCATTTGAGGCTGGAACCGTAGCGATGATGTTGGCGCCATTAACGGTAATCTTGCCGTCTTTAACACCCATGGTTACGTTGCCGCCATTAGCCATAGACAGGACTTGCCCATCTGTAAACATTTCAGGTTTGAATACTGCTACTGCCACGTGATATTGAAGAATATCAGCGAGGGCATCTTTTTTGTCCGGTTTCAACAATCCTTCCACAGTGCCTGCCGGAAGTTTTTCAAAGGCTGCATTGGTTGGCGCGAAAACGGTGAACGGACCGGCGTTGGACAACACATCCACCAATTCAGCTGCTTTGACGGCAGTAACCAGCGTGGTGTGATCCTTGCTCCCTACTGCTACTTTAACGATGTCTTTTTGAGAATCATTATCTTGAACTGACGACTGGCCGCCATCCACAGCGGCAGCGGTGTCGGAACCAGCTTGTTGTGGGGCAGTATTGGTACAATTGGTTAACCAGAATACCAGCAGGAGGCTCATAATTGAGCGAACGAAAAAGTTGATTTTCATACTAAGGTGATTTTAATAGTGAACAGAGCATGTCCTGCCTTCAAAGCAGGGCAATCGGTTTCATAAAAGGCTTATCATCTTTTAGCATTTCCGGTGTCAGTGACGGAATGATTTTTTCGGCTTTGTCCAGCAGATAAACCATAAAACTTCGCATCAGCATCAACCCGAAGGGCATGCGTTCCACTACTACCGCATACAGGCTTACCGGCCGGAAGGGCACATCGCCAATGCCGTCGTGGTTCAGATCGTAGCCTTCGTAACGATCCCAATAGTTGCTTTCAAAAGAGTTAAGCACCAGAGAGCCGTTGGTGGAAACATCAAAGGTGTTGCCGAAAAAGTTGTTTTGTCGGACTATATTGGCATCGCAGCTGGCTTGAACGCGGAGTGCCCATCCATTTTCACGAAATTGATTTTGTTCCAGGGTAATCCTGCTGGCGCCTTCCATATAAACACCGGCTGAATTGTGTTCAAAGATGTTTTTCCAGATATGGCTGTCGGAGATATCCTTGAGTAATAGCCCGTAGGCGCTGCTTCCCCAATTATATCCAAATTCGTTTTCCGTCATTTTTACCTGGCGGGAATACATGACTGCCACCCCTGCGCCATTATGATGGAAACGGTTGTGGTGGTAATGGTCGTTGTGGGAAAACATGAAATGCAGGCCGTATCGCAGGTTGTATTCGCTGTGGTTGTAGCGAATCTCCGAGTCCGTTACAAACTCAAAGTAGATGCCATCACGCTGTCCGGTTAAATGGTTTTCCTCCACAACAGCCCGGGCACATTTCCATAAATGAATGCCGTTGCCGCTGTTTTGCTCTTCTTTGATGATACCACTAACCGAGTTTTTTGAAACCAGGCAGTCATTCGTATTGGACAAATAAATACCAAAGGTGCAGTCCAACACCTTGTTGCCAATGATGCGAACCCGGTCGGAAGAGAGCACTTTGATACCGGCCAGGTCAATGGTACTCAGTTGTCCGCTGTTGCGGATTTCCAAACCCTGAATGAGCACATCCGAGGCATTAACTGTGATGATTTCACAGTTGTGCAGCCCGTCGAGAATGGGGTATCCAATACCAATCAGGGCAATCGGCTTGTTGATGGCAATGTTTCCTTCTGAATAAAGGCCCTCATGAATCCATACGGTATCGCCGGGCTGCGCTTGCTCAACAGCGGTGAGGATGCTGGAATAGGCTAAACCTTTTCCTACATGCAGACCGCTGGCGGCAGACAGCCCGACGCCAAACAGTAAAACCAAAACCCCTATGGTTAAGCATCGTGTCATGAGCATCCGATCATTGTATACCCGGAGCCAGACAAGACGCTCTGGGTATTGATTAATCTTCTTCTTTTTCTTTTTCTTCCGGGCCATTTGCCGGGTTTCCTCCCTGGTTGCCGGCCCATTGGATCAGTGCATTTTTTTGTGCACTGCTTAATTTGGCTTTGGGGTGTGGCCAGGTGTAGCTGTCAAGCGGCATTTCGTTTTCCTGAATTACTTCGGAAATTTCCTCCATGATTTTAGCCTGATCGTCTGCAGGCAGTAATCCATACGTAGAGAAATTCAGGTGTTCTCTGCCTTCCCTGATGTGTGAGGATAGCCACCAGGAAACCGGGGCAATCTGGCTGTACCAGGGGTAAACCGTTTCATTGGAGTGGCAATCGTAACACGCAACTTTCAACAGCCCTTTAATCTCTTCCGGGGGATTGGTTACTGTACGAAAATCCACTTGAGCATCCGTTGCAGGATTTGTTTGATTGGGGCGAATGAATTGGATCAGGATGAATAACACTGCTAATCCACCAATGACTTTTTTCAACATATTGCAAAGTTTTATTGCGGTTAAAACGCGCTAAAACTTTGTTTTGGGGTCCGGATTTGGGTGATATTGCTCACCAGCATACCTGATTCAAAACCCCGCTTTTACTTCCTGCCAGTTCATTTCCCCGCCCCCGAATAACTCGCATTTAAAGGCGTTTCGGTGCGCCTGGTCTGTAAAACAGGCAATGTCGGCACGCATGGGGCTTTTCAAAGCTTCGTTGCTCAGGAAAAATCCCTGCTGTACATCAATCAGTTGGCCAGTTTTAAAATCTGTTGCCAGTGTAAAGGCGGTGTTTTCAGGTGTTACCTCTCCCGTTTTCAGGAAATTGACCAAACAGTTCAGATCATCGAACTTGTATACTTTCCCTTTTTGAGTCACCAGTTCTGCACCATACCGTTTGTCGGTCAGGGTCATTTTGCAGAAAAAGCAATTGTCTTCTCCGTATCGAATGGGTTCAGGAGCAGGAGTGCAGGCCGTAAAAGTGGTTGCTGTAAACACTGCTATAACCACTGCTGTGAGCCCGGTACGGGATCGCTGGATTTTCCGGTTTTTGAAAAATTCCCACCACCAGAGTACGGTCGCCAGCAAACAAGCCACAATGATGATCCAGGCGCCGGTGTCCGGACCGGAATACGAGGTAAAATTGAGCAGGTTTTTATAGCCAATTAATGGCGGTTGATATGACATGTCGGGAACCTTGATGGCTGCATTTGGATCCAGGTTATGGCCATAATCATAGCCCCAGGACCAGAAATCATATAAAGCCGCAAACCCGTACACATAAGATAGCAAGGTGAAAAAGAACAGAATACGTCCGCTGCCGAACACCGCCGCAGCCAGTCCAACCAGCATCAGAAACCCGATCAGCCAACCGATGTATCCAAATTCCGGGAACATCTCCACACTAATATGTTTCATCCCGATGTAGTGATTCAACCCGTTGATAATATCGATACTGCCACTCAGGTTGTTGTGCCAGATTTTCATTTCCAGCCCCTCCGGATATTGGGGCGCCCAGAGCATGATCTGCCAAAGCGGGACAAAAAAAGTTGCGATCAGCGACAGACTTGCCACCCCAAGGATGAGTCGGGTTGTGTTACTTAATTTCATGTGAGAGAGTATTTCGGTGTTTTGGTGCTTCAGTGTTTCGGTTGGAATACCACAGAGTAGTGAGGGTATTTAAGAGCCATTTATTGACCTGAGAAGCACAAGGGTAGTTGTGTGTAGTTTCTGACAGTAGCACTAACTGACCGGCAATAAACTACACACAACATCTGATTTACCCTTATTTAGACGTTCCGGTTGGTTCAGCTTTATTGCCTGTGCTAAAGCTCAACGGAACATTTGATCCACGGGGTGAAACCCTGACGTATCCCTGCATTTCCTGGTGCAGAGCAGAGCAGAAGTCGGTACAGTAGATAGGGAATACGCCCACACGATCCGGAACCCATTTGAGGGTGGAAGTTTCGCCAGGCATGATCAGGATTTCTGCATTGTTGGCGCCTTTTACAGCAAAACCGTGCGGTACGTCCCAGTCCTGTTCCAGGTTGGTTACGTGGAAGTAGACCTCATCGCCCATCTTAACGCCTTCAATGTTATCCGGAGTAAAGTGGGAGCGAATGGACGTCATTACCACGTGTACTTTATTGCCTTCGCGGAAAACCTTGGCCTCTTTCTCACCCTTTGCTACGTATGGGTGGGTGTTTTCTTCAATTTTGAAGAATTTGACGGATTTAGGCTGCACTAAACTGGCAGGAATGGCTTCTGCATAGTGTGGCTCACCAGTGGTTGGGAAGTCCAGAAGCAGCTTCATTTTGTCTCCGCTGATGTCGTACAATTGGGCAGATTGAGTCAACTCCGGCCCTGTTGGCAGGTATCGGTCTTTGGTGATTTTGTTATAGGCGATCACGTATTTGCCATGCGGTTTTTTCGTTGGACCACCAGGGATACAAAGGTGACCAATAGAATAATACGTTGGTACGCGGTCTACCACTTCCAGTTTTTCAATGTTCCACTTAACAATTTCTGATGAAACGAAGAAGGAGGTATATGCGAAGCCTTTGCCGTCAAATTCTGTGTGCAATGGGCCCAGGCCTGGTTTTTTTACCTCTCCATGCAATACTGCATCATATTTCAATACTGGAATGCCGTCGAATTCGGTTTCAAAATTCTTATCGGCGATGGCCTTTTGAATTTTACTGAAAGAGAAAACGGGGATAACTGCTGCCAGTTTGCCTGACCCACAGATGTATTCGCCGGTTGG
>DLXL01000628.1:10747-13130 GCA_003448025.1 Saprospirales bacterium
ACTGCTGCCAGTTTGCCTGAACCACAGATGTATTCGCCGGTTGGGTCTACGTCGCATCCGTGTGGAGATTTAGGGCAAGGCATGAAGTATACGATGTCTTTCAACTCCTTTGGATCCAGCACGATGGTTTCTGTTTCGATGGTGGAGGTGGCTGAATGCGTTTTTTCGTCGTATACGTTGTGTGCATAGCGTACTTTGGAAATCTTGCCTTTACCTGCTTTGGCATATTCCTCACATTTTTTCCAATTCACAGCCATTACAAAGTCCTTATCCTTCTGGGAGGCATTTACCTCCAGCAGGGTGCTGGCTTGTTCTGTGTTGTAACAGGAGAAGAAGAACCAGTCGCGCGATGGGCCTCTGCCACAGCGAGCCAGGTCGAAGTTAACACCAGGCAACAGGACCTGAAAACTCAGGTTCATCCGACCGGTTTCAGGGTTGATGCCAATGAAGGAAACAGTACCCTTAAAATTTTGCTTGTAGGTGTTGATGGCTACGTCAGGGTTAGATTCCTGGTTATCCAAAGGATAAGAGAAACGTGTTCCGGCTACCGCATACTCAGAATTTTCCGTAAGGAAAGGAGAAGAGTGGTTACCGGAGCTGTTAGGAATCTCAATGATTTCTTCCGTACGGAAGGTGCCCAGGTCAATACGTGCGATACGTGGTGTATTGTTGCCATTCACGAACGCCCAGCGGCCGTCGTGTTCGCCGTTTGTAGTTGACAGGCCAATGTGGTGAGAGTCGTCCCAGGGAACAAAGCCGTGGGAAGTGTTCAGCATGGGCTTGGTTTCTTCGCTAAATCCATAGCCGCTTTCCGGATTGACCGAAAAAACAGGGATAATGCGGAATAAACGGCCGGAAGGAAGTCCATAAACACTTACTTGCCCGTTAAAGCCTCCGGAAACAATGTTGTAGAACTCGTCGAATTTACCAGGTGCTACATAAACTTTGCTGGCGGCATCGCCTTCTACGGCAGTTACGGGGTTACTTGGTTTGCAGCCAGGCATCAACACTGCGGCTGATACAGTTATGGCTGCCACGATCAAAAGAAACAGGTATGTGCGTTTCATAAAGATGTTGAATTGATTTTATAGTTAGTGAATAGGGCTAGTGGTGAACCAACTTAGTTCCTAAAAAACTGAAGGCTGCTTTTTGCGCCTGATTTCGTTGTTTATCACTTATTATGTCCCGCATAACGCGCTCTAAACGCCTAATCAGCCCCCAAAATCATCACTTCAGTTTTTCAGTTTCTAAGCTGGTTCACCACTTGGTGTTTTCAGGATTTATTTCTCCCCATCGTTGGAGCGCATGAATTCAAGGATTTTTCGGGCATCTTCCTGCGAAACATTTTGGTTTGGCATGCGTACGAGACACTCCTCCAGCAGTTTTTGAGCTTCTGCGTCCTTTTCCAGCATCATTTCCAAGTTGGTGGTCATATTCATAATCCATACCGGTGTGCGCTTTTTGGTTACTCCTGCCCAACCCGGTCCCACAAGTTTTTCGTTGGTCAGCTTGTGACAAGCCAGACATTTCGTTTCATAGATCTTTTTCCCGGTAGTTACCCAATCTTTATTCAACGGATTGGTGAGCTCCAAAGATTTTACCTCCGTACCATGTACTTCGGGCTGGGGTGTGGCAGCTTCTGAGGGAGTTGGTGATTTTTTGGCAGCTTCTTCAGCCTCTTTTTTGGAGGTACATGCTGCCAGCGCCAGGAACATCAGCGCAGCGAACAGGGTGACATTTTTGAACATGATTGAAAGGAGATATTCGTTAAAATATTTAAAGAGATTCAACTCTTTTTATTGCAAATGTATCTGCATGAACGAAGGGCATTGAATGACAGCAGTCAGTCTACTTACTGATATTAGTCATGCCTTTTTTTACTTGAAATAACCCTAATTTTGCGTTATGTTTTCAAAAACATTTGGATATGCTATACGCGCAGCTGCTTATGTAGCCATTCATGGCAAGGAGGGGCAGCGGGTGGGTTTGCACGATATTTCTGATGCGTTGGATATTCCGCATCATTTTTTGGGCAAGGTCATGCAGGACTTAGTACGGCATGGAGTGCTTGATTCTATAAAGGGACCCAATGGTGGTTTTTTCCCCAACGCACATACTGCAGGAATGCCCTTGGTGGAGATCCTGAAGATTACAGATGGAAGTCTGGTATTCGATCAATGTGCGCTTAATATTAAGCGCTGCAATGCGGAGCATCCTTGTCCATTGCACCACGAATTTGCCGTTTGCAGAAATGGCATGTTGCTACATCTGTCCGGAAAGACCATTGGTCAAATGGCCGCCGGGGTGGAGGCTGGCGAGTGGTATTTGGCCAGGTGAGGGAGGGATAAATGACCAGGAAAAGCTAAAGGGCTTGAACAGAGTA
>DLXL01000628.1:13302-17476 GCA_003448025.1 Saprospirales bacterium
CCCCCCCCCCCCCCCCCACTACAGTACTCTGTTCAAGCCCTTTAGCTTAAAAGATTGGGACGGCGTATTACGGACTAATCTTAGCAAAGATAATACCCACTACTATGGCCTGAAATACTCCGTATAATAACCAGGAGACCACCAGGGCAGGAGAGATAGCCAGTGAGCTAAACGTAATCCACATGGATGGGAGCGTAGCGATTAATCCATAAACCAAACCCATCTCCATACCTCTCCACCAGAATGAGCCATGGAAGAGCGATTTAAACCGGCGCCAGAACCATGCCAGGGCAAAACTCAGCACATAAGGATGCAGGAAATAAAAGATTGCCTTATCCTCATCCAGGCTAAAGATGGGATCATAATATAGTTCGGCAAGATTGGGAAAAAGAATAACGAGCAAATAAAGTGAGGCATAGCTGAAAATCAGCAGTGCCGTTCCGGCAACCAGACCTTTGATGAAGAAATTTTTCATAATTTGATGTAGGTTTGAACATCTGTTTTAATGCAGTGTGCACTCACTGAATGTCTTCCACCATTACGTTTAAATCGAAATGGAAGGAAATCCAGTCATTTACTTTGATCATTCCAAACATGGCTTCCGGAGGTTCAATACCAAACGCACTCATCTGGAGTGCACTTTCTCCTCGTAACAGGAACTGATTGGAACCTGTTACCATGGCTTTGGCTGGAATGGACATGGTTTTGGTAACATTGGTAATGGTAATGCTCACATTTGCCTGAACATCGAACCAATCCTTGCAGGATCCATCCAGGCATTTGGCATTTTGCCAGGTATCAATCAGGGTCAATTTGATGTGCGGATATTGGTCAGCTTTTAATGCCTTTTGCATATCCTGATCTATTTTCCGGTTTTTGCAATCGAACTTCCGGGATCGGAGCCATAATTCTGCATTTCGGAATTTGGCATATCCTCCTTTGCGATCAATTTCCACAACTTTACCATCAAACTGATCCTGGCAATCGCAGGAAAAAGCATTGACATTTGAGGTGCCTTTCAGGTACAACCGGCTCCCTTCCTGAATCTGGAAGCGCCTTTTCTCGGCATAAGGGGCATGGCTATAGCTGAGTAAAAACAGGCAGCCTAACAACCATAGAAAATGGTGCAGTTGTTTGGTATACCTTTTAAACATAGTAAAATGGGGGATAAAAGTTGGTTGTTCTCAATGTTTGATGGGTTGCTATGGCCAATAGTGTGATATCAGTCTGCTTGACAGGATAAAAGTAGGAATTCCCGGCCGATCAGACAGTTTTTCACCGATTTTCGCATTGGTCAATGCCGGCTGCGCTATCTGTAGAAAATCTGCCTGGTCTGCCGGGAATCCTAAACAGTCATTAGAAGCCTACGACCGCCTGAACCATGAAGCCTCTGAATTTACCTTCATAACGGTAGTCAGTGCTTGGGAAGTCAGTGTATTCCTGGCTAACAAATTCACCTTTCAGCAACAGGTTCTTGGTTGGGAACCAGCCTGCAGAGAAAGCCAGACGGCTGATGCCAATTTCGGCCTGATTACCGGAAGCATCCAACACACCGCGTGGCTCGCCCGTTACTTTGTTGTAGCGTGCTCCGATGAACAATTGCTCATTTTTCAGGAAACGATACACGCCCTCAACAGCGTATTGGGTGAAGTTGCGCTTTTCCCAGCTCCTTTCTGAGGTGCCAACTACATCAGCATAGTTGCTGCCGTTGATGATCTCATAAGAGCCAAATACTTCCAGGCCTTTATATTTCACGAACGGATTGATCATGATAGCGGTTACGCGGTTCGGAACATCCGGATTGAAACGGCCGGAGGTAAATTGCGCACCCTGTGCGGTAGCTGTTCCATTTGCCTGAAGCGCAGGCTCCATGGCAAGAAAGTAGTGAGAGCCTGTGCGGTCGCCGGCATACAATGTATTGCGCTGAATATTGACGTTGTTGTACAAGGAAGCTGACAAGCGAACGCGCAAATCGTTGATAGATTTATCGTAAGCCAATTTTGCGAATACAGACGGGCTTTTTTTGGTTGGTACTACACCAAAGGTATTAATCGTATCCGGGTAATTTTCAACGTTGCCATTGATAAAGCCGGAAGTTACGCCTACCATACCCATTAAGCCGTCGGCTGGGAATACGTACAATTCACCACCAATTTCAGTAGAGAAGGCATCCAGAATGAAGTTCTCCACGAACGGGTTGAACATAGCGTTACCACCATCTGTGCGACGGAATTGCATGTCGCCGAAGTTAGGCTGGAAGTGTCCGATTTTTACCCGGAGGTAGTCATTAAACCATTTTGGATTGCCAAACATCGGCAACTTGTCGATCTGGATATAACCGCCTTTTACCCAGAATTCGGAGTGGTGACGGGAAGACATATAGTTTTCCAGACATACACGGATACCATCAGCAATCTGGAAGTCAAAATTCAGATTGGCCATAGCCAGGTTAAAACCCCGAAGAGTGGCTGAAGTAGAGTCTTCCGCTTTTACCACGCCGTAAAGCAGGTTTTTATTCGTGGGGTTGTTGCCGGAAACCCGTACATAAGTTGGTGAATTCTCGTGTTTAATAGATTGGAAATCCTGTGTAAAGCTGCCGCCAATGCGGATTTTGAAGCCTGTGTATTCTACAGAATCATTTTTGGAAGGCTCAAATACATTGATTGCGCTTTGATCCCAACCACGGTAATATTGGAGTTTGGGTTGTTGTGCAAATGCCGTATTTGCACAGAAGAGGAGTGCAAGCACTACAAGCGTTAAACTGTTTTTCATGATGCTTGAGAATTGAATGGTTAAGATTTTTAGTTTTGAATGGCTGTTTTGTTATTGCTTCAGACTTACCTGGAAAACGATTTCCACTTCGTCGCCGGTGGTAAGCGTTCCCATCAGGGCTGTTGGAGGTTTTATATTGAATTCGCTCATTTTGAATTTTTTGGCGCCTTTAAAGGTGATGCTTCCATCGCCGCCTATCCACCCTTCCACATACAGGTCCATACGTTTTGTGGACCCTGCAATGGTCAGATATCCTGATGCGTTCAGGTTGAAACCGCTGTTTTTACTGTTCAGGCTGGTTACTTTTTCGAGTTTGTAGGAAATATTAGGGTGGTTGTTGGCATTCAGCGCATCATAGGTTTTGTTGTCCATAATCGAACCTTTGGCGCTTTTAATGCTTTTAACCGGGATTTCAACGCTTAGGCTTTGGATGGATTTAAGCCCTGTTGCATCAGCCTGAATGCTTCCACTACCACGTACTTCATTGGCTTTGGATTGCCACGCATGTAAATTTGAAGTGCCGTTGATTACCAAAGAATAGTTGGAAATTCGGTAGTTTGCTTGTCCGAAAGCAAAGGAAAATGTGAAAAGGAGCAAAAAAGCAAAGTAGATTCTCATCTTGTTCAAGTTTGAGGCAAAAGTATACGCACCGCATTCCGACGGTTGCTGACGGGGATTTGGAGGGAGCGTGACTTTTATCAGGGGGCAAGGGTGATTTAAATAGCACGAGAGGTGATCTGCATCAGTAGAATGCCTCTGAAGGCCCTCTAAATGCAGATTTTGCCTTGGGCACGGTACGCTTGAAAATGAAGGGCTCTAAAAATTATTACCCTTTAAATGATTGGATCATCTGTATTTTGGCTTCAAATTTTTTACCTGAACCGCACATGACATTTTCTCCTCTCACTCTTTTAGGATCCTTATTGCTGCTTGCATCCATTGGTATGAGTATTGCGGCACCCATTGCTCAGGATCCGCTGTACCATGATTATGGCGACCAAAGAACCATTTTGGGCATTCCCTATTTCTGGAATGTGATGTCCAACCTGCCTATGTTCTTTATCGGACTGTATGGATTGAGGGAAGCTACCCGTCGGTTTCAGGAAAGGCCGGCAGGGGTTGCCAGACTCATTCCCATTGTATTGAGTGGTGGAATATTTATTACCTGCTTTGGCTCCGCCTATTATCATTGGATGCCGAGCAACGACACTTTGTTGTGGGATCGATTGCCCATGACCTTTATGTTTATGTCGTTATTTTCCCTTTTGGTATACGATTACCTTGGCGCCAGGGCCGGCGCCATTAGTTTCTGGGTAAGTATTCCGGCTGGGTTGGCCAGTGTACTCTACTGGCATTTTACAGAGGCAGCCGGACAGGGCGATCTGCGGCCTTATGCCATGGT
>DLXL01000518.1 GCA_003448025.1 Saprospirales bacterium
TGAAAAGGGAAAATGAAGAACAAACCAACTTACACACAAATTAGCTAACTTAGCCCTGCGATCTTTGACAACCGATTTACCTCAAAAGGAGTAGTTGAAAATGAGGGGTCAGTTTAGACCGGAAAAGAGGGGTCTCATTGACCGGATTTTCCACCCTGGGAAGTGCACGCCATCCAATGGTTTTGGACCTGTATTCTTTTCGCCAGCCAACGTGTTGTCCACAAGCTTGCAAAAACAACGCAAGACAAAATTGATTTTAATCATTTCCCCTCCCAATGCAAAAAAAAAGCCACACACAGCCGTCACCCAATGGGCAGAAAACTCAATCATGACCCCGGTTTACAGTGCCGGCCAGACCAAACACCCACCGCTAACCTCTACACTGTCAAAGGCTCCGGCTAGCTCTTGTTGAGCCCTGGGCCATGGAAAACTGCCATGAGGGGTAACGGCTTTCATAGAAAACGATGAAATCTAAAATTTTTCCAATACTACTGATGACATTTCTTGTAGGTTGTTCTTCTCAAGACAATAAAAAATCTGAGGAAAATACAGCCCCTCAGACAAGGAGAGAAACACTGACCCCACAAATACAGCAATCAAAACCAGCCGGAATTGCGCTGTTCATTGACAGCATGAAAACGGCAAATTACCTCCTGGATACAAATCGAATAAAACAAACTACCTGGTCCTTTATAGAAAAATATCCCAAAACAGTAGACCAGGGTCATCTAATAATCCAACTTCCCTTTCCTGTTGGTCAATACGCAAACCATTTTACTAACCCAAAAACATATTTCTTCGCACATTGGAATGAAAGGGAGCAGACATTTAAAAATGGAAATGATTATCTGCTAATGACATGGAATATTGACAGCACAGGTATAAAGAATGAAAAAAACATTTACACTGCATTGCATGAATTCATGGGAAACTTCCCGTGTTACATTTTCAGAAGTGAAAACACCGTTTATGCAATGAGCCATCGCATGAGCGTTTCAGCGACAGATACAAGAGCCTTAACTGAGCGATTAAGATATTTCATTGACCCCCATGCAATAATCTATCATCCTTATAGAGGCGAAGAACCGAAATGAATGAAAAATATAAGGGCTAATACCACCGACAGCAACTACCCAGCAGTGGCGGTATCAGGCCGGCAAAAACATGGGTGGTCAATCAACAATCGCTCTACGCATGAAACTTTCTGCTGAAATCCGCCACCTTCGGTTGCCGCAAAACGGTCCGTTTATAATACAAAAACACCCTCTGAGACCATGAACAAATTAATCTTCATATTGGCCATGCTGACAGTTTTTTCAGCATTTGGACAAACCAAAACAGCACAAGACTTTGGCTTTAGACATCTTGTTTGTAAATACAAAACAGATCCTGTTGACATTTTAATCCAATCTAAAAAAGGCGAAGAAAACATTCCCAAACCCCTCTTCTTTTTTTGTCAGGGAAGTTTGCCCATACCACTAATACCCTATCAGGGAAAGGACGTTTATGGCACATTCCCGTTTAACCCAGACAGCCTGTCTAATAAATATCATTTAGTTATTGTTAGCAAACCTTACATACCAATCACAGCAGATGTGTCACTTCTGCAACCCGATTTTACTTACGTGGATAGTACAGGCAGATTCCCCAAAGAATACAGTGACAGAAATTTATTGAGCTATTACGTCCCGAGAAACATTGCCATCGTAAAATATTTACAACGACAGCCCTGGGTCTCTTCCAAACAACTCGTTGTTGCCGGTCACTCAGAAGGCAGCACAATTGCCGTAAAAATGACAAGTGAATTAAAAAATGTAACGCACTTAATTTATTCGGGTGGAAATCCAATGGGCAGAATATTGTCGATCATTGAACAGAAAAGAGCCTACGAAACAGACACTGATAGCACAAAATATGGAGAAGATAGCCTAAACTATTGGGCCGATATAGTTGCAAACAAAAATGATATGAATAGTTTGCAAGGAGATACGTACAAGGCCACTTTTGAATTTTCAGAACCCATGATAAATTACCTGGAAAAATTAAAAATACCGGTCTTGGTTACTTACGGAACAAAAGACTGGAGTTCACCATACAATGATCTTTTGAGAGTACATACAATCCGTCGTAACAAAAGTAATTTTACCTTTAAGGCATACATCGGAACAGACCATAACTTTTTCCCATTGACAAATAACAACCAACCAGATTACAACATATTTAATTGGGACATAGTAGCAAACTATTGGTTAAATTGGTTAGACGGAAACTAAATACGAACGCATAACACGGGTTTGGAAAAACGTGGTTATTTCTTGTACCGCGGGCCTGTTTGTGGTTAATCACTGTTTGGTTATCCGCATCAACAGTTTTCGCAGCAATCGCCAACGTCCTGCAGCTGCATAACGTCAGATCCTTATCGCCTGAGGTGACCACTTGTCTGACCTTGTGTTTTTATGGGTAAAAGTTAAAGGGTCATGGGAACTTTTGGGTTGGGGTAGTTGTTTATTCAATTATGAAACGCACAGCATTCCTCTTGGCCGGACTGGCTCTCATGATGGTTCTTGATTCCTGCAGAAAGGACAAGGCAGAAAACATCGAGTGTGACGGGTCGAATCCGACCTATGACGGTCAGATCCGGGCCATCATCAACTCGAATTGTGCCAGCAACAGCTGTCATCCGGGATATTCGAGCTATGAAGGGCTCGAGGGCATCCTCCAGAATGGCCGTTTTGAGCGGGAGGTGCTAATTGACCAGACCATGCCCCGCAACGGCAACCTCTCTGCCGGTGAATTGTCCAAAATCAAGTGCTGGGTGGAGAATGGGTTTCCGGAAGACTAAGTTCCGGAAATCCGCACACTGCCGGTTCCAATAACCATTGCTCCTTCGCGCTGCAAGGCATGGGCGCAGCGCTTCAGTCGGGCCAGGGTAACGGTGCCCGTCACGTATTGGAAATCTCCCTCCATCAGTCCTGAGGTAACCCGTTCAAAACCGAGTTGTTTCACTTGATTGAAATGGGCGTAGCGGAGGTAAATGTCTATGAGCACACGTTCATCGGGCAGGGTGGGCACTGGCGCGTTCATTCGCGCATAGGAATAGCCATGGCCGGATGCAACGGCCCTCAGATCGCCGAGTACCGCAGCGGCTGTAGGAAAGGCCCCTGCTCCTTTTCCTGAAAAGAACTGTTCACCCGAGAAAGCGGGGGTCACGGATACGGCGTTGCGTTCATACTCTATCGGGAAGAGCGGTTCTGAGGGCTTTACAAACCGGGGCATCACAAATGCGGTAACACCTTCTTCGGTGCGCATCAACTCCGGTACCAAGCGGATCTTCCAGCCTTTTTCCCGCGCATACCGGATGTCGGCCTGGGTGAGCCGATCAATCCCCGAACTGAACACAGCTGCCGGTGAAAGCACAATGCCGTGTGCGTGCAGTGCTATGATGATGAGTTTGTATTTGGGGTCGAATCCACCTACATCGGCCGTGGGATCGGCTTCGGCAAAACCCAGTTTTTGGGCCTGACGCAAGGCAAGTGGGTACTCGATCCGTTCGTTGAAGATCTTGCTCAGGATATAGTTGGACGTGCCATTGAATATGCCTGTGATATGTTGAATGGGCTCCTGACTGAAATACTGGTCCACGGTCCGCACGATGGGAATGGCACCGCATACAGCGGCCTCATAGAGCACGGGTACTCCGGTTTTCTTCTGCAGCATGAGCAGTTCTCCCAGGTGCTCGGCCACCATTTTTTTGTTGGCGGTCACCACAGGCTTGCCCTGAAGCAAAGCATTACGCACGATGGCCCATGCGGCATCTGCATCATCAATGGCCTCAACTACAAGGTCAATGTCAGGATTGGCGATGATGGCTTCCGGCCGAAATGTGATTAGCTCTGAAGGCACAAGCCGTGGCTTGCGGCGGTCACTGACTGCAATGCGCTTAATGGTCAGCCCTGCAGAGGGTGAAGTGGACTGCAAAAGCTGGTACAGGCCATAGCCCACACAGCCGAGTCCGAATAGTCCGATGTTCTTAGTTGTCATGGTTGGATGTTGATCGATAAGTGGAAAGGGGAGAGAAGGTGAAGGGCTTGATGAGCGCCGCGAGCTGATTTGTTTCTACCAGAAATCCGTCATGTCCGTAAGCGCTTTCAATGGTTACCAGCGATGCATCCGGAATATGTTCGGCAAGCGCACGCTGTTCCTCCAGAGGAAAGAGCTGATCACTGGTGATGCCCACTACAAGCGTCTGGGCCTTGATAGCCTGCAGGGCCTTGCAGAGGCTTTGCCGGTTTCGCCCCACATGATGGCTGTCCATGGCTTTTGAGAGAATATGATAGCTGAAAGCGTTGAACCTGCGGGCAAGCTTCTCTCCCTGGTATCGCTGATAGCCAGACGCCCTGAATTCACGGGGCCATTCATGCTCATTTCCAACCTGTGAAACCTGGTAGGCCTCATAGGACCGGTAACTTAACAAGGCTATGGCCCGGGCGGTCTTCATGCCATGGAGCCCTGCATCGGGGCTGCCTTGCGCCCATGTGGGATCAGCTTCTATGGCCATACGTTGTGTCTCATTGAATGCAATGCCCCATGCGGAGTGGCGGGCATTGGTGGCAATCAACACAAGTCTGGAAATGCGGGAAGGAGCTGCAATGGCCCACTCCAGGGCTTGCTGTCCGCCAAGAGAGCCGCCGATGAGCAGGTCAATGTGGTGGATTCCGAGATGATCAGCCAGCTTCTGATGCGCTTCTACCATATCGCGAATAGTGATCGAGGGAAATGAATGGTACCAGGGATAGCCGGTTCGCGGATCCAGGCTAAGCGGTCCGGTAGTTCCATAGCATCCGCCGAGCACATTGGCGCACACAACGGAGTATTCCGCCGGGTTGAAGAGATCATCGAGGCCAAATAACCCGGGCCACCAGGCATACACATCACTGCTGGCGGTAAGGGCGTGACATACCCAGACCACCGGCTTGCCCGGAAGGAAATCGCCGTACCGGTGGTAGGCGATTTCCAGTCCGGGGAGCACGGCTCCGCTTTCCAGTTTAAAGGTCTCGTCAGACAAGTACTTCTCCATCGGAAACGGGGCTGATTATCGGCGTTGGGAGCTTGTCAAGGGCCTGCGTGAGATCTGCGCGGATATCATCGATGAACTCAATACCGGCAGAGAGGCGCAGCAGTCCGGGCTCAACACCGGCGGTGCGCTGCTCATCCAAACTGAGCTGCTCGTGTGTGGTAGTAGCAGGATGGATGATGAGGGTCTTGGCATCTCCCACATTGGCCAGGTGGGAGATGAGTTGAAGCTGATTCACCAGGGCGTCAGCGGCTTCTTTCCCACCGCGCAGCTTAAAACTCAATACACCACCGAATCCGTTACGCAGGTATTTTTTAGCAAGCGCATAGTATTTCGAAGAAGCCAGACCGGGATAGTTGACATATTCCACTTCCGGTCGGGATTCAAGCCATTGAGCCAGCGCAAGGGCATTATCAACGGTTCGTTGTACCCTCAGGGAAAGTGTTTCAAGTCCCTGCAGCAGGAGGAATGAATTGAACGGTGAAAGCGCCGGCCCGAAGTCGCGCAGGCCTTCCACACGCGCGCGGATGGCAAAGGCCACATTGGGAAGTCCGAGCGGATTGTTGGCGCCGAATAC
>DLXL01000254.1:0-2600 GCA_003448025.1 Saprospirales bacterium
TTCAACTACGCTGTCTTCAGGCAGCCACCCAATTTCCTTGCCATCCAAGAACACTGGTATGACGGATATTTCAGCGTTATGGAACAGAATTTCCGATTTTATCGGGGTAGGGTTTGTTCTGATAAGCTGGTGGTGGGGATGTGTATATTGTAGGGGGATCAGGGTATACGTTTTTTGAGTAGCAGCCAGTTCTTTTTTTACCCAATAAAATCCTTGTGGCAAATGAATGACTTCAGACTGAGGATTTTCTGAAAGAATTTTAAGGTCGTATTCCGAGGGAATGACGTAATTATTGGTCCAACTGATCAGAGAATCTCCTTTAAAGGTTAAAACCGTTCCTGTTCCCTGGCCATTGGGAGCCGCTGATTCCTGCTGTAGAATCCATTCAGACAATTCAACGGCTTGTTGTTCCAGTAAAGCTGTATTTTTGCTCCATTGACTTGTACTGATGGCAAGTGCCAGCAGGATAATCATCACCAAAACATACAGGAGCGTTCGTTTGAACATAGATTAGGGTAAAATCGTTCTCTGGGAATTAAAGAATAAGGGTGATTGCTTTCATTCGAGTGAAGTCGGGCAAATGTACCTAAACAAAGTTTAAGCCAATACTGAAATTTACAGGGATGTTTTGAGGAAGTGGCAGTAATTTTCTTTTTTTGGCGCAAAATGATAGAAAAACCGCAGACTGCTCTGCCGCCTTTCGGGGAGGAAAGTCCGGACAACGCAGAGCACCGCACCGCCTAACCGGCGGAGTTCGTTTCGATTCGTCGGAACGGGCATAGAAAGTGTCACAGAAAATAACTTCCCAATGAGGTTTTGGCAGGGCAGGTTAGCCTGCCTTTGTTGAAGCTTTAGGGGGTAAAGGTGAAAACGTGTGGTAAGAGCGCACGATTCTGTTGGGCAATCAATGGAATGGACAAACCTTGCGGGTTGAAATGCCATGTACACCTTGTAACGGTGCTGCTCGCACCATCTCGCCTTTGGCGGGAGCAAGGGGGGTAGGCAGCGCAGATCCCGAGTACTCGGGACCAGATAAATGGCAGAGGCCGGTAGCAATACCGGTACAGAATCCGGCTTACAGGTCTGCGGTTTTTTTATTTTTATACTATGAAACGTTATTTTATTGCATCCTTCACGCTCTGCCTCATGGCTTGTCTGCTTTTTTCATTTATTCCTGCCAAAAAACGCTCACGAGTGGTGTTTTTTGGCGACAGTATAACAGAAGCAGGCGTTATGCCGGGCGGTTACATTGCCCAGCTCCGCGATAGCCTGGCAGCGAATGGTCAATCTAAAAAGTTTGAATTGATCGGCAGTGGTATTGGTGGAAACAAGATTTATGACCTGTATTTCAGGCTGGAAGAAGACGTTTTGGAGCGCAAACCGGATATAGTGGTTATGTATGTGGGTGTTAATGATGTTTGGCACCGACAAATGTTCGGTACTGGTACCGATGCAGATAAATTTCAAAAGTTTTATCTGGCGTTGATCCAAAAGTTTCAGCGCAAAGGTATCAGGGTAATTGCCTGCACTCCCGCCTGTATTGGGGAGCGCCCGGGAGGCCTTAATCCGCTGGATAAAGAATTGGACCGTTTTTCCGAAATCATCCGCAAGGTAACCGGAGAAACCCAAACCCCTTTGTGTGATTTGCGACTAGCTTTTATGGCCTATGAAACATTGTATAATACCACAGACAAATCCAGTGGAGTGCTCACAACAGATGGCGTGCACCTGAATGAGTTAGGTAATAAATTGGTAGCCGAGCATGTAATGGCTAAATTGCTGGAACTTAAATAGCCGGTGAGGTTACAGAAAATCTTTACTGCTTGCCTGTACTATTTACGGTAGTTCTGGCACGTTCCTGCATCAGGTGGGTTTCCATGAGTCCAGAAAATTTGTCGAGCTGAGCAAAGTCAGCAGCTGCAGACTGAGTTTTGCCTGGATCAAACGAGTGGCCTTCCAGTGAGGCCAGGATGGCATTCATTTGGGTCGATGCATCCTTTCGTGATTCACCAGCAGCCATTGCCAACGCTATCTGGTCACGCATGGCATCAAGCAACTGTTGATGGTACGCAACAACCCGCTGGGTTTCACCAGCTGCGTAAGCTTCTTTCAACTGTTGCAATCTCATCGTAAATCGGAGATGATCCTTGAACATTTGTTCCAGTTGAGCTTGTTCCGGGCTAAGCGATTGGGAAGTGTGCCGAACAGCATCCTCTGTTTGCTGTGCAGAACAAACCAGGCAGAAGAAGCCAAGAAAAAAAGAAATGGAAAGAATACGTAACATCGGATAGGGAGGTTTATACGGTTGCCAGTTGGTTATGGGGATTTGGCTTACCGTGTGTGAAAAATTAATGGGCGAAAATACCTTGTAGTTTCGACATTTGAGCCATAAAAATTTGCCATAATTGGCCTCAGTCCTTTTTTATCTACCAACCAACAGTCATCATGTTCCAGTCCTTCAAACCTATCAGCCCTGTTGCAATCCTGCTGGCATTCTTTCTCTTTCAAGCCTGCGATGCTCCTAAAAAAGCACTTCCTGCCGGCGACGATGGGATTATTGAATTTCAGATTCTTCAAATGAATGATGTGTATGAAATCTA
>DLXL01000254.1:2749-12075 GCA_003448025.1 Saprospirales bacterium
AGGGTTGCCACCATCCGCAAAGAACTGTTAGCCAGGAATCCAAACACTTTTACGGTTTTGGCAGGCGATTTTATCAGCCCCTCGGTATTGGGTACTCTGAAATTTGACGGGAAACGTATTCGCGGAAAGCAGATGGTGGACGTGCTGAATACCCTTGGTTTGGATTGGGTGGTATTTGGTAACCACGAATTTGATTATGACGATCAGGCGGATCTTCAGGCCAGACTTGACGAATCTAAATTTACCTGGTTTGCTGCAAATGCCCGGTTCAAAGGACAAACCTGGACTCAGCAATTTTTTAAAAACAAGCCAGGTGGTGGCACTGAAATCTGCCCGGATAACCAGATCATTACCATAAAAGATGCAGATGGTACCAGCGTTCAGGTTGGACTTTTTGGTGTTTTGATCAACACAGGTAGAAAGCCATGGGTAACCTACACCGATTGGACAGAAGCTGCTTTGAAAAGCTATCAGGAACTACAACCCAAATGTGATGTGGTACTGGCATTGACGCACCTGGCCATTGAAGACGACAAGAAACTGGCGGCCGTATTGCCTCAGATTCCGCTATTTATGGGTGGTCACGACCATGATAATATGCGGGTTCCTGTGGGGCCAACGGTTATTACCAAAGCCGATGCTAATGCCAAAACGGTATATATTCACACACTCCGATATGATAAGCGCAAAAAAAGCTGCACCGTAAAATCAGAACTTCGCAAGGTTAATGCCTCTATTGCGGATGAGCCGGCTACTGCGGCTGTGGTGGCAAAGTGGGAAAAAATCAAAAATGAGTCACTTGCTTCCTCCGGATTTAATGCCAACGCGGTTGTAACTAAGTTAGAAACTCCGCTGGATTGTCGGGAGGCGGTGGTGCGTCATGGCCAGGTTCCGGCAGGCGCGATGATTACGGAGGCTATGTTGGCAGTATCCCGTACAAAGCCAGAGGTAGCACTGCTCAATAGTGGATCTATACGAGTAGATGATGTATTAAGCGGAACGCTGGTAGAATTGGATATCGTACGGATGTTGCCCTTTGGTGGCGGATTGACAGAAGTTGAAATGAAGGGAAGTATGCTGCGCCAAACGATGGAAACCAGCATAAACAATAAAGGCGGAGGAGGGTACCTTCAAATGAGTGGTGTGCGTTTTGATGCGGCTTCCGGAAAATGGAACGTAGGTGACAAAGTGCTGGATGACAGCAGGTTGTACCGGGTTGTGTTGCCTGATTTTCTCCTGACCGGCAATGAAAGCAATATGGGATTCCTGAAAACCAACCTGAGTGCTGATGGGAAAAGCGATAACCCAAATATACCCAAGGTGACAAAACCGGATTCCAAAGACAAAACTGACCTCCGAAATGATATTCGTCTTGCGTTGATCAAATATTTAAGAGGAGAATAGTTAGCGGTCTTGTTCCAGGATCTGCTGGAAGGAAGGTAGCTCAGGCCAAGGGACGCCGACGCTTTTGAGGTCCCGGATGTCTTTTTCCAGCAGATCCACATTGTCATACCACTGGAGGCTATAATATCCCTTCAGGAACTGTCCATACAAATTCAATGCCTTATCTCTGTCACCCTGCTCATTGCGCAGAATAAGTGCATGAGCCATATTTGTTTTGAGCAGTTCCCTATTGGGATAATATAAGTTAGGGTTTTGTTCTAAAAAGGCTTCTGCTTCTTCAGAAATTTTGATCACATTGTTCAGGGCAGCCGGTTGATTCCATGCCGCCAAAAGCTGGTAGTATGCTACTCCAATATGAGCATCCAGCCAATATTGGATCCAGGTTTCATCTCCTTTGTTTATATTCATACATGCTTTTGCGGTACTAAGCATTTTCTGATTATAAATCAGCGTAGAATCCCAGTTGTTTTGTGCTCCGAATTGCAGTTGTCTTCTCACGGCATACCAATATTCGGCTTCTGGCCCAACTAACCGCGGGTTTCTGGCTTTTAATGCATCTGTTAGTTGTTTTTTTATTCTGATGACTGTCCCGGAGCGCTCTGGGAAACGACTGGCAAGTTGGTCCAGAATAATAAATGCTTCAGCCGTTTGGTCTGCATAGAATATGCCTCCAAAGTCAGCGAGTGCCTTTATTTCATCTCCTTGCATAGCGCTTAAACAGCCCATATATAACGTGTTCAATCCTCTGGTGATCATATATAACCCGCCGCGCTCATAGGCCAGGCGTGCACTGGCAGTGTCTCCTTTCAATAAATACGTAGTGCCAAGTTTCTCATACAATGGACCAACTACAAAGTCTCCATAATTTGGCAGTAACATAGAATCGGCCTGGTAAATCATGGGCCAGAGTTTATTCATTACTTCCAATCCGCCATTGAATTGATCCAAAGCGTTATCATACTGGCCGGCATTAAACAGAAGTCGGCCAAATGCCAGGTGATTGTTGGCAAGTAGCGATAATCGCATAGTGTCTACAGTAGCCTTCAAAGTGCCATAGTCTGTTAAGAGTTTATGGCAGGAGTTGAAATACTTGCCCGCATCAAGGCTGTTTTGTTCAAATCCAGCCCTCACGTGGTAGAATCTTGCTAATTCCAATAATGCGTTTTCCACCCAACCCCGACCCATAGTTGGATTTAATGCCATCAGTTTTCTGGAAAGTGTCAGAACCTCTTCCAATGCTATTTGCTTATTTTGGAATCCGAACGTAACCGTAGTTTCCTGACCCTTTCTATACACTTCCCATCGTAAAACATCAACTTCCGACAAGGTCGGAGTTGAAGAGAAAACAGGTTCACAAATGGTCAGAAATCCTCCGGAAAGGCTCATTGAGCCACAAAAACAAGCCAACTGGGTTGAGTCTAGCAAACCATAATCGCGTAGCTGGATTAATTCTCGTTCAACCCGGTCCATTTCATACCGGACGTATTGTACATCTTTTATTTCAGTACCATTTCCCAGGAAATTTCGGGTATACCACTGCCCTGAAAGGGCACAATCGTTATCGAATAAGGCAATATGTGCCATCATCAGTTCGCTGGTGTGGCCAAATTTTTTCTGAATAAAGTTAACAATGGCCTTGGATTCTTTCGTGTTTCCCCGGAGGAGCAATTTCCACGCATAATCCTCGTACATATAGGCCATTTCCTTTACCCATTTTGCCTGGGTTTTCTGATTAAGCCGCTCGTACAGGTATAAGGCCTTTTCACAATAGTCACGAACTTGTATAATATTGTTACTTCCGAGTGCCTGACTTCCAAAATGAAGGAAAAAAGCACGGATCAGGGGGGCATCGTTTGACGCCGCAAGTCGTTCAAAATTTCCAGGATAATATAGCGCACTTTCCAGATTGTATTCCAGAATTTGATCAAAACTAAAGGCTTGTAATTGCCTGGTTTCATTTTGTACCACCTCCCGAATATAACTTGGATCAAGGGCATAGGTTAGCATTTTGCCATTGGCGATGGTCAGGATCATTTTGCTACCGTTCCCGCTAAATCCAAGTGCTGATGGAACGGAGGAGCCATCCCATCCGCTTTTATATTCTACGGCCTGTAACGCTAATGCAGGTTGCCCGTTATTGATATCCCAAAAAATGACTTTCCCATCCGAGTATGCGGAAGCCAGAAAATCTGTATTTGGTTGAAATGCCAAATTGCTGATAAAGGAATTTTTATTACTTCTGATCTTCAATAATTCGTCCTCAATATTTTGCAAATCAAAGATCCGAATATCATTTTCGTTAGTAAGAGCAACCCTTCGGCCATTTGGATCAATGGCTATGGTATTAATGGAATACTGGTGCAAGCGCATGATGCGCGGTGCTTTTTGCGGTTGTAATGGCGACCAGATATAGACACTTGAAGTGCCGGATTCGGTATTGATTACGATTAAAAGTTCATTTCGGTTCGGGATGAATTGGATTTCACTTATGTTGCCATTATCAAATTCCCGACTGGCTATTAATGTTCCGGTTTGTAGCGAGCGAACTTCTAACTTGTCTGAGTTTGTCAGATAGGCGACCCATTTTTCTTCTGTTCCCTCGATAGCGTACAAATAGGGGAAGGCGCCAGGATTGAAAAGTGGAAATTTGACCTTTTTCCCATTACTTATGTGCCGAGCCTCAGCGGAATCTGGACTCACCTGAATGACTGCCCAATGGTTGGATACCCCTTTCAAAGGCGTTCCAAGGTTTTCCCATTTTTGTAAGGGTTCCATCTCTTCGGTAGTCAATACAGTAATGGTATTATCTTGTTGTAAAAAAATCTTGCTGCCATCAGGACTGATAAGTGGTTTGTCATCCGGAAAAACAGGTAAATTATTGGTCGATTTTGTAGGCGAATCACGCAGGGCCCAGAGGCTTATAATTCCATTATTGACGGCTGCAACCCATGCGCCATCAGGAGAGAATGCACCTTCCATCCCAAGATATATGGCATCGAGCGGAACATGTTGGTGGGTCAGGGTGTCTCCCGTTACGGCATCTATGATCCAGAATCCTTCGTGTCCGTAATTCATCGTGTCCTTAAAGGCAATTTGCTGAGTTTGCGGACAAATAGCCAACGGAATCATATTATCAAAAAACAGTCCTTCCCGAAGAAGCGTAGAATCCTGTAGGGTATTGGCCTCCTGAATGGGGATTATCCAGGTTTGATTGAAGTACGTCAACACACAAAATCCCTCCTTGGGATGCAACGCTAACCGGAGGTGATTTTGTTCAAAGGATTCCGGCAATGTCACGCCGTTATGCCAGACAATTTCTTTTTTCCAGGGCTTTCCTGCTTCAGCTTTGCTGAGAATTTCCGTTCGGTCATAATAGGCAAGCCAGAATTTACCATCGAAATATTCCATGTCCAGCAGGCCCGGAGTTATTCCGGATATGAATTCCCGAGGTTCAACAGGAGCTGCCATGAAATTGGCACTTTTGTTGCCTTTTCTGGAATTCATTTGACTGAAAGCCTGATTAACATTTACCAGATAAATTTTTAGCTCTTTGCTGTTTTCAAAAAACAACTCGTCACCACGGGGGCTAAAGCACCAGTTATTAATGTTGGGGAAATTGATCCTGTGCTGCCTGGTTCCCCGGCGTAATTCCAGGTAATTGGAGCCGGCAAGTAATATGTCCTCCAATGGAGAAATATCAAAACTCCGAAATACGCCAATATCACCGGTGTTAAGGGTCTGGACGACATTCATTTGAGGCATTTCCCGTACCACGATCTCACCGTTTTGAGGAGAAAATGCCCACAAACGACTTTTCTTATCTTGATCCGGACTAAACTTCAGCTGAACAGGATTGTCAATGTTATCAGCAATTTCATAGCAAAATAACGGGTTGTATAATTTGTCCTGCCCGGGTTTAATTTCTTCATCGGGCTGATAATACCAGGCATCAAAAATGGCCTGTACACAATCAGGATTGTCGTCTGGTGCAATATATTGATTGGCAAAATCTGCGAGTCTGAAGGCCAGCGAACGGTCGGTTTTTTCAAGCAGTTCATAGGCATCATCTGCCCGGTTGGCTGCGATGGCATGGCGCGCCTGACGTTCGGCCTCCTGTTGTTTGGCATACAGCTCATTTTCAGCTGCGTTCCGGCATTTAATAATCTTTTCACTCATCAATTGCCGTCCTGCCTGATCAGCATCATTACAGTTTTTGGCTGCCCTGTATAAAGCGGCAGCGTCCTCCCAAAAACGAAGACGGTAGGCCCGGTCAGCTTCCTCCGACATTAGATGAAAACAATCTTCCAGGGTGTCTTTCAGGATTTGTTGATTCGCTCTGTAGTTCCTTCTTGTAGGGGGCAGATCAGTTGTAAACCTTCTTTTACTGGCAGATTGAACAGACGGCGTTTCGTCTGCTTTCTCGCTTCTGGCAGCAGGCTGGATGCCTAATTGCTCTTCCGTTCGGGCAATCCTGTCATCCAATTCAGAAATCCTCCGTGAATTCTTTTGCGCATCCGAACAGTTTTTAGCGGTCTTGAAAAAGCGCAGGGCTTCTTTAGCGTCTCCTCTTCTCAGGGCAGCATTGCCCAGGTCAATATTGAGGGTGTAACAATCGGCAGGAATTTTGGCCTGTTGAACAGGTGCTTCATTTTGGGAATAGATCTGGCCGGAAAGCGTTCCTGCCATCAAAAAAGCAATAAAAAAGAGTAGGCTGCGCATGGCTCCTGATCGGATTTTTGGCAAAGTTAATGTTTGCTAGGCTTAAATATCGGCTAAAATAAGCCCTTTTGCCCTGACAACCAAAGGGTTGCCTCCATTACAGAAAATCTACATCAATGGCGTATGGATAACTCATCAAATACTCAAGCGCCTTCTCGATGGGGTAGTGCTCAAAGACTACTGCATGTAACATGGTTGTAATAGGCACGTGGAGTTTATAATGCCGAGCCAGCTGATAGGCGATGCGAAGCGTTCTAACGCCTTCTGCCAATTCAGGCATAGCTTCCCGAATCTGTGCGGTGGTTTCTCCCTTGGCCAGGCGGGTTCCAAAGGTATAGTTTCGGCTGTTGGTAGAAGTTGCCGTGGCCACCAGGTCGCCAATTCCGGCTACTCCGATAAATGCCTGGCTGCTTGCACCCAGTGATTTGCCAAAATAAACCATTTCCGCTAATCCTCTTGCAATGAGCAATCCCTGAATATTCCGGCCCAGCCCGAGTCCGCCAATGATGCCGGAACCCAGTGCTACAATGTTTTTCAAAGCGCCGGCCAATTCAGCCCCCAGGATGTCATAAGAGCCATATACATGGAATTTAGGACTGTTCAGGGCTTGCTGCCCTGCCTGAATCACTTCACGGAACCGGCTGCCCACAAGGGTGGCAGCTGGTTGGCCGGCAATGATTTCTGCAGCGAGATTGGGGCCGCTCAGGCAGCCTACCCGAACCACACTGCTTTCTTCCAGAACTACCTCGCTCATGGTCCGGACATTGGATCGGGTAACCACTACTCCATGTTTGTCCAGCTCTTCTTCTGCTAACCCATTCAGATCAAATCCTTTGGTGCCATGGATGACAATATGATGTGGGCGCAGATAGGGCGCCAAAGCACGTATCATAGCGCGAAAACTATTGCTCGGCACCACCGGGAAAATCAGCGTGCACCTACGTGCCATCTCCTCCAGATCATTGGTGGCTGTGATGCGAGGAGATATTTTTACCCCCTGGTGTTCTCGCTGCTCGTTGATACTGGCAACAGTTTCCTGCCTGCGACTGAATAACAGCACATCTGAATTGTGCGCCAAAAGATTGGCGATGGCAGTGCCAAAGCTGCCTGCACCGAGAACCCCAACAGGATTAAAAGGAGATGTCATGAATGATGGTTAAAACTCCATTACAGTTCCGCAATGCTTGCAAGTGCGTGCTTCCAGATCGTTCTTGAATTCGCCAATGGCTTCCCGGATCTGGCTGCCGATGTCTTTAAGTGGAAAACCAGCTTCATGAAGCGGCTGATCGCATTTTTCGCAAAACCATAATAACTTATCTACTTCACCTTTATTGCGATGACGTTCCAGAACCAGTCCAACCGTTCCGGCCGGCCTTTGAGGTGAATGTGGAATTCGGGGGGGTAATAAAAACATCTCTCCTTCACGGATGTCAATGGTTTCCCGCTTGCCATCTTCGTTGATGATTTTCACCTGGATATCCCCTTCCAACTGGTAAAAAAGCTCTTCTCCTTCTTCCCAGTGATAATCTTTGCGACCGTTGGGACCGCCCACGACCATCACTATAAAATCATCATTTTCGAGGTAGATTTGCTTGTTGCCGACAGGTGGTTTGAGCAGCTCACGATTCTCATCAATCCAGGCACGAAGGTTAAATGGTTTTGCTATAGCCATGGCTGTAAATGGTTGTGGTAAACTTTAGCGACAAATGTAGAGAATCCTTCAACGCAATTCTTTATCTTTGAGACGAAATTGCGGTCAAATATTGGATAAAGCTAATCCCATGAATTTTTTGAAACTCCTTCCGCTCATGTGTCTTTTTGCATTTTGCAAATCTGCCAAATATACAGACGCACCCAAACCGCCGGAACAATATAACGTTGGGACAGATATCCCATCGGTTCCTTCCGCACTTACCATACCGGTGAATATTTCAGTGGATGAGTTGGTTCGTTCCCTGAATACCAAACTTGCCGGCAAAGCATTATTTGAGGACTATTCCTTTGACGATAATGGCCATGACGGGCTGATGATGAATGCCTGGAAAAGTCAGGACATCAGCCTTTTTTTCAGTGGAAACACGGTCAAATACCGCATTCCGCTCAAGCTTTGGGTTAAAAAAGAATTATTGCTTGGCGCGGCAGCTGAGGCGGAGGCAGAACTTGCCCTGAACCTGAAAACCACCTTCGGAATCAATCCGGACTGGAGTCTTTCCACACAAACAGAAGTGGAATATCACGAGTGGCTGAGCAAACCGGTGCTGAAAACCGGAATAGGGGATATCAGTGTGGAAAGTATTGCTAATCTGGCGCTTAACCGCAGCAAAAAAACGTTAAGTAAAACACTCGATCAATACGTCAGTCAGCAAATCAGTTTGAAACCATATGTTCAGGAGGCCTGGGAAGCCATTCAGCAGCCGGTGTTGCTGGATGAAACTTACAAAATGTGGTCTAAGACAACCCCGGTCAGCATTGGCATCACCCCTTTAACCACCTATGGAAATGCGCTGTCCACCAAAATCGCTGTGGAGTGCATGAACGATGTGTCTTTTGGAGAAAAACCTGCATTTCGGGAAAATTCCTATTTGCCTAATCTAACCTTGTTGCAGGATGCACCAGAGGATTTTCATATGCGTTTTGCTACTGACGTGCCTTTTGTTGAAGCAGAGCGCCTTGCCAAAAATATGATGGTCGGTCAGATATTTGAATCCGGCAAAAAGAAGGTAAAAATAGAAGATATCGCTCTTTGGGGTAATAACGACCGGATCGTGGTAAACTCAAAACTGAGTGGTTCCTTTAATGGAAATATCTATTTCATTGGTCGGCCGGCATTCAATGCAGAGAAAAACCAAATCGAAGTAAAGGATCTGGATTTTCATGTGGATACGCACAGTTTTTTAATGCGGTCAGCTTCCTGGATTTTCCAGGGAACCATTAAGCGCAAAATGATGCAAAGCATGGTTTTCCCTTTGGAATCCCAAATTACAGAGCTTAAAAGTTCTGTGCAGCAAACGCTTTATAATTATGAAATTCAACCAGGGGTTGTGCTCCACGGCAACCTCGGAAGCCTGGCCGTTCAAGATACCCGCGTTACCCCAACAGGCATTCGGGTCGATTTGATCTCCACAGGAAAGGTGAATGTGTATGTGAAGGGGCGTTAGGTAGGGCTTTCGGGTGTTAATGATTTCTATGAGGTTTATGGGGGT
>DLXL01000132.1 GCA_003448025.1 Saprospirales bacterium
AAACAAACCCGATTGCCTTTTTGAACCCTAATGTCATTGAGACTTTTGAAATTCTGAAGGATGCTGCTGCCACTTCCATTTATGGTGCGCGCGGTGGTAATGGTGTGGTTTTGATTACCACTAAAAAAGGTAAAGCAGGTGATCCAAAAATTGAGTTTTCCAGCAATGCAACCTGGGAACAGGTTGCACTTAGCCCGGAGCTTCAGTTTTCTTATGGATCCCGTCAGAATGAAAACTTCAGCTGGGGTCCAAAAGGTACTTCACCAGATCACGTGAAGGATTTCTTCCAAACCGGGGCTACCTATATCAATTCTATTGGTCTGACCGGAGGCAATAAAAACGCCCAAACGTACTTTTCTTATGCCAATACTTCCTCAAAAGGAATTATTCCTACCAGTCAACTCAGTCGCCACAATCTGACTCTCCGTGAAACGGCAGAGTTTCTCGATGGACGTCTTTCACTCAACGCTACCTTTAATTATACCAACCAGCGTGGTGATAACCGTGGCGCACAGGGTATGTACTTCAATCCACTCACGGGCTTGTATCTTTTCCCACGTGGTCAACGCTATGCCGATTTCAGTGGCAACAACTTTGAGAAGTTCGACGATGTACGCAAACTTTACCTTCAAAACTGGGTAGGTAGCCGGGATGACTGGCAAAACCCGGATTGGATTTTGAACCGTAACCCGAACTTTGATACGCGCAACCGTTTTTACGGAACAGTTGGTGTTGGCATCAAACTAACGGATTGGGCCAATATTCAGATCCGTGGCAATATGGATAAAACCTATGACGGTTTTGAACAACATTCCTATGCAGGTACTGAGGCCACCCTTGCCGATGAAAATGGTCGATTTGTCATGAACAACCTGCAAAGCACTGTTCGTTATGGCGACGTATTGTTGAACCTGCGGAAAGACTTCGGTGACTTCAGCACCGCGTTAACCCTTGGCTCAAGCATCAATGATGTAAAAGTTCTCTCCATGTATGCTGATTCAAAAGGCCCTGGCATGTATTATGCCAACACCTTTGTGATTCAAAACATCCGCCAGCCTGGAGCGAACATCACGCAAAGCCAGCCCAATCGTTCACAGTTGCAATCTGTATTTGGAAGCCTTTCTCTGGGCTACAAAGGCATGTTGTATCTTGACGTAACAGGCCGAAACGACTGGTCTTCTACATTGGCATTTACATCCTCCAACTCCTTTTTCTATCCATCTGTGGGAGCCTCTGCCATCCTTTCTGAAATGTTCAATATGAAAGGAATCGACTATGCAAAGGTTCGAGCTTCTTATGCACAGGTCGGAAATGGTGTAAATCCGTATGATACTAATATTCAGTATGGATTCCCGGCAGGTGGTGCACAGGCACCAAACATCGGTTTGCTCCCAGGTACTGACGTTCAGAACGAACTATCCAAATCGCTGGAACTCGGTGCTGATGTACGTTTCTGGAACAATCGTGCCGGACTTGATCTTACCTGGTATAAAACCAATACAACCAACCAACGTATCGTAGTTTCTGTACCTCAGGGTAGCGGCTTGTCTCAGGCCATCATCAATGCAGGTGACATTCAGAATTCCGGTATTGAAGCAACCTTGTCGCTCACTCCAGTTCGTTCCAGCAAATTGGAATGGACCACTCAATTAAACTTCACCCGTAACGTAAACGAGGTATTGGAACTGACGCCACTTCTGGCTGATGGCGTTTACACCCTGACAGACGGTGGTGTAAACAACTACGACATGGTGATCCGGGAAGGGCATCCATTTGGCGAAATTGGTGGAAAAGGATTCAAATACCTCAATGGGAAAATGGTGGTAAACGCAGATGGTGTGCCAGTTGCAGGTGCTGATACCGTTCTGGGCAATCCTGCTCCAGACTTCATTCTTGGCTGGAACAATACCGTTCGCTTTGGCAATTTCTCCATTGGTGTATTGATTGATGGTCGTTTTGGCGGCGAAGTAATGTCTGTTACTCAGGCCGTAACCGATCGTTTCGGCGTATCTAAAGAAACTTCTGATGCTCGCGACAATGGCGGTGTAACTGTAGATGCCGTAAGAGAAGATGGCACACCATTTACAGGTAAGGTTGATGCCGAAAAATACTATGTAGCCGTAGGTGGCCGCGATGGTATTACCGGTGCATATATTTACGACGGAACAAGCATTCGCCTTCGCGAGCTTTCCATTGGGTATATGTTCCCGAAAGGTGCAACCAGCCGGATCAGCAAAGGCTCATCCCTGCGTTTATCTTTGGTTGGCCGCAACCTGATCTATTTTGTAAACAAAGCACCGTTCGATCCGGATATTGCTATGTCAACCGGAACAGGCCTTCAAGGTGTGGATGTGTTTAGCCCTCCGGCTGTTCGGAGCATTGGTGTAAACCTGGGCTTTACGTTTTAATTGATTTTCATGCTTAAATTGACATAAACAATGAAAAAAAGAATCATTCTTCTCCTTAGCGCTTTGTTGCTGGTGACTGCAGGTATGCTCACCTTCCAAAGCTGCACCAAGGACTTCGAGGAAATCAACACCGACCCGTTCCGTCCGCAGAACATTCCGGTAGGTGAGGAATTCAAGCAAGTCCTCCAGAACATCTATGCCTACACGCCAGCCTGGATTACCCAGCTTCAGCAAAACCTGATCGCCGACGTATATTCCGGTTACATGATGCCTCCTACGCCTTTCCGTGGCAATTCCAACAATATGACCTACGATCTGGTAGACGGTTGGAATGAGTGGCCCTGGAATGTGGCATATGGCAGCGTTATGTCGCCATTGCGTCGCATGGAACAAAATGCCGGAACGAATTTCCCGGAATTTAACGCCTGGGCAAAGATTTGCCGCGTAGCTGCCATGCACCGTGTGAGCGATATTTATGGTCCGATCATTTACAGCAACTACGGCGTACTCACCGAAGAAGGTGGCGTGACATACGATTCCCAGCAGGATGCCTATCACCATTTCTTTGACGATCTGGATGCTGCGGTAACAGGCCTCACCCCTCTGAAAGATGATGCCATTGCCAAGGCTAACTTTGCCAAGTTTGACCTGGTTTATGGTGGCGACATCACCAAGTGGATTCAGTTTGCCAACTCTCTGCGTCTTCGCTTGGCAGTCCGTATCTCCAAAGTTGATGCGGCAGAAGCTAAAGCACAGGCAGAAAAAGCCCTTTCACACCCTGTTGGTGTAATTACGGATAATAGTGGCAACTTCCTGGTTACAGCTGCTGACGGCTCTACTCACCCGTTGAATGTAATGGATAACGCCTGGAACGACATTCGTATGGGCGCTCCAATGGAGTCTATTCTGAACGGTTACAATGACCCTCGTGGTTTAAAGTATTTTGAACCATCTACCATTGTACCGGGTGTACTAAAAGGCATTCGTCAGGGCATTGCCATTGCTGCAAAGTCTGATTATACTGGCTTCTCAGCGCTGGTTGACCCTTCCAAAGTACAGTTGATGGTGGCTGCAGAAGTATATTTCCTTCGCGCGGAAGCAGCTCTCCGTGGCTGGGCAGGCGCAGGCGGTACGGCACAAAGCCTGTACGAGCAAGGTGTTCAAACCTCCTTTGATCAGTATGGACTTGGAAGCGCGGCTTCCTATCTGGCAAGTAACGCAACCGCATCATCATATGTGGATCCTGTAAATGCTGCCAACAACGCCGGTCCGGCCAGCAATGTTTCACCTAAATGGGATGATGCAGGTTCTACCGACAACAAACTCGAACAGATCATTACGCAAAAATGGCTTTCCATGTACCCTGACGGTCAGGAAGCATGGTCAGAATATCGACGCACAGGATACCCTCGCCTGTACCCTGTACTGGTAAATAACAGCGCCGGTAAAATTGATTCTCAGGCCGGCATCAAACGTATCAACATGCCCGCACCGGAATACCGTACCAACCGGGTAGAAGTACTCAAAGCAGTACAAACCCTGGGCGGACCAGACACCGGAGGCACCCCGCTTTGGTGGGATGTTGATTAGTTAATTGGTATTACAGAGTAGTTTAGTGATACTTCCACCTGCCTGCGTCTGCGGACGCAGGCATTTTTTTTTGCCAAAAAGCAGACTGCGTTATATTTGCCAGGTCGATACCATGAAATACATACCTGCTTTCCTGCTCCTTTTCTGGTCATGCCGTCAAACCTCCGCCCCTGACGGCGCCGCATTTCAGGAGGTTCCCCGAAGCCAAACCAATATAGATTTCAGAAACATCTTGGTTGAAAAGGAAACTTTCAACATCTTTAAATACCAGTATTTCTACAACGGAGGAGGTACTGCTATTGGTGACTTCAACAATGACGGGCTCCAGGACCTGGTTTTCACCGGAAATATGGTCAAAAACCGGCTTTACCTCAACAAAGGTGATCTGGCCTTTGAAGACATTACCCAGAGCTCGGGTATTGCTGCCCTCGAAGGCTGGTGTACAGGCGCCACTCCGGTGGATATCAATCAGGATGGATGGCTGGATTTGTATGTGTGTCGGGCCGGATATCCATTTGACAACCTGCGGAGCAACCTGCTGTTCATCAATAAAGGCGGCCAATCGCCTGTTTTTGAAGAAAAATCGGCTGAGTACGGCCTGAACGACCTGGCCCATTCCACCCATGCTTCCTTTTTTGACTACGACAAGGATGGAGATCTGGACCTGTTCCTGCTGAACCATTCTACCGTGGATTATTCCCGGGGATCTTTGGATATCTACCAGATCAGTAGCAAAAAGCACCCCGAATACACTAAGAAACTTTACAGAAACGACGGCGGCAAAACCTTTACCAATGTGACAGAAGCCACCGGCATTACATCCAACGTGCTGAGCTTTAGCCTGGGTATCAGCACCTGCGATATCAATCGGGATGGCTGGCCGGATATATTTATCGGCAATGATTTTAATGAGCCGGATTACCTGTTCATCAATCAAAGAAACGGCACTTTTACAGAGGAACTAAACCAAAGGATTGACCACAGTTCTATGTTTTCCATGGGCTGTGATATTGCCGATTTTAATGGCGACACCTGGCCAGACCTGGTTACGCTCGATATGCTTCCCGAAGGCAATCATCTGCAAAAAATGCACAGTGGCGCCGATAATTTTGAAAAAGTGTATACCATGATGCGCAGCGGTTTTGGCAAACAATACAGTCGGAATATGCTACAACGGAACAATGGCGACGGCACTTTTTCAGAAGTTGGACAAATGGCCGGCGTTTCGAATACAGACTGGAGCTGGTCGTCCCTGCTTTTCGACTTTGATAATGATGGTTTGCGCGACCTGTTTGTGAGCAATGGTTATCCTCGAGACAACACCAATATGGATTTCCTGAAATTTCCCGCCGATGAAGTACTGAGGATGCAAAAAGGA
>DLXL01000290.1:0-795 GCA_003448025.1 Saprospirales bacterium
CCAAAACTTACGAGGTCGAAAACTAAAATCGCTGGCTTATTTGAATTAAAAGCCCCCACTGACCCCAACCCCCTCCAAACCACCTTCCCAACGCCTCTTTTCCCCATAGCATCTGTCAATTCCAGGATATACACCCCTGAAGGCAGACTCTGGCGCCCAAGCGCATGGCGATTGTTGCTTACGTTTTCCTGTCGTACCAGCCGCCCAAATGTGTCGTACAGGTTGAGCCGACAAGGGTAGCTGAAGCCGGCCGGCAGTTCCAGCCAAACCTGATCCCGGGCAGGGTTGGGCCAGGCAGAAACCACCGGCGCAGTTGCAGGCGTAGTCAGTATGTCTACCGTTATGAAGTTGCTGTCTACGGTATGCATGGCATATTCCGTTAACACAGGCGCATTGAAATCAAAGTAAATGGCTGCCCGGTTCAATACCTGGGTTCCCGCAGGCAAATCTGTGCGCGGCAGGATGCTGAATGTCACATAACCATGCGAAGCTGGCTCGTTGGTGTTGCTGTCGGGGAGCATAATGTTGGCAAAACGACAGGTGAGTATGCCCTGTCCGTCCAGTTCCCAGGTAAAGGGGTGGCTGCCGGCGCCCATCCGCAGGGTGCTTACATCCAGCGTAGCGGGCAGGGTATCCCGCAATACCACCAAAAATGCCGTGTCGTTGCCTGTGTTCTGGAACCGGATCATGTAATCAATGGGTATGCCGCGGTCTATATAATGCTGGTCGCCATAGCCCAGCGGGAACCCGCGTTTGTCGTTGGGATCGAAGGCGGTGCGCACTTCTGCACAGAAT
>DLXL01000290.1:907-2222 GCA_003448025.1 Saprospirales bacterium
GCGGTGCGCACTTCTGCACAGAATTGCTCCTCAAAAATGCCGCCTTCAAACAGCGGATATTGCATCAACATGCCGGGTGTGCCCTGCCCGTCGCATATTTCCACCCCATCTGCCGCAACCGGATACCCAAAATAACCCTCTGTTTGTCGGATGCCGGCATAATAGGTTTGTCCATTGGGATTGGCCTCTGTAACGATGGTGTCTGCTCCCGATGGTAGTTGCAAGGAAACACTGCGCAGGATGATGTAATCTTCAATAATCACCAGCTGACTGGCTTCCGACATATTGCCTGCGCCTACGTTCGAAACCCTGAACCGCACGCTGTCGCCATCGCAATACGCCTGCACCCGCAGATCGGAGCCATCCCATGCCAGGTTGCTTTGGTTGCAGATGGAATCCGGCCATACATGCCCGTTTATACACAATATTTGTTCGAGACTTGCATCACAACTCACCGTTGCCCATACCTTAAAGGTGGCAGTTCCCAATGCTTCCAGGGTATCGAGGTTAAACCACAGCTGTTGTCCAATCTGGGCAGCGGGCGCCAGACTGCTGCTGTCGTATGTGAGTAATGGATCCAGTTCCAGCAGCACCACCGCACTGTCGGCGTTTACGGTTCCTGAGTTCAAAACGTTGATGTTGATGGCAACCGGCAAACATGGGCGGAATAAACCAGCAGCCATATCTAGTTGCATAAACGGACATTCCACAACAGGCTTGAGCCCCATAGAATCCAATCCGATGGAATCGCCCTGGATAGCCAACAAGGCAGTTTGTTCAGGACAGGCAAGCCAGTATCCCGGAGAATTCCCGGGCTCCAATAGTTTTACATCGTAATTCCCAATGGGTATCCGGAACTCGTAATTTCCCGCCGAATCGGTTGTTTCATACCATTTTGAGCCAAAATCCAAATCGGTGGCCCGCACTATGATGCCATTGGTACTAATCTCATCCGGGTTGGGGCTACAATCCGCACTGTTATCCTTAAACGCGTTTCCGGTAACTTGCCCACTGTTAACCTGGCCCAGACTATCTAATTTCAAGGCAAACCAGGTGGCCTGTCCGGAATTGGGTCCAACAATGAGATACCCTCCATCCTGGGTTGGGCGGATACATTTTGCGAAATAATCCGGCCCTACTGAAAAATTATCTATAGGATACAAGGTATTGGAAAAATTACCCTGCAGATCCATGCGCCATAATGAAGGCAATACTTTACCGTCGTTTCTCAAATAATTGGAGGCAAATCCAAAACCATTAGCCTGTTCGGCAAAAGGCGGCAGAATGAACACGGCATCGGGTGTTACTTTGGAAG
>DLXL01000290.1:2333-4837 GCA_003448025.1 Saprospirales bacterium
GGCATCGGGTGTTACTTTGGAAGCCAAAAGGTTGCCGTTGTAATCGTACCTCCTGAACCAGGCTTCTCCATTGGATTCCCGATTGAGGAAAGTGTATCCATCCAATTCCGGTTTGGCCAGTATAGGATAAGAGGAAGACAGCATCGGAATTTTAACCACAAACTGAAGGAAACCATCTGAATAAAGGTGACGGATAAAACAAGTATCCTTCCCTATGTTACTTTGAACAAGACTACCCACGGGTGTTTCCATCAAAGCGCCGCCAAACTCATTCCAACCGTGTCCGGGATACCACTGCGTCCAGATAATAGAGCCGTCCTGAGGGTTAATTTTGTACAAAACTGTCATGCGTTCGCCATTGCCCAACTGGGAATTCCGTGCGGTACCGCTCACCAACAACATGCCATCAAAAGTGGTTATAACGCCATAGAGATAGCCATTAACCCCAGGCTGCGGATTAATAGCCCACAATGAATCACCTGCCTCCGAGACCCGCAACAGCATTTGTTCGTCAAATCCGTTCTTGCGGGAATTACCACCGCCCACAAATCCACCGCCCGGACATTTTTCCAAAAAATTCAAATTCCAGGTCGATATTTCATGCCGCCGTGTCCACACCATGTTACCCTGAGGATCGTTGCGTTGCAGGAAAAGAAAGTCGGCTGACTGCGTAGGCACAAAACCGCCGCCGCCGCCAAAAATGAAATCGCCATTATCGGCTACAACCATGGCAGTTGGCTCGGCTGCGCCAGTGAGAATGCCGCCGGTGGAGGGGTAATGTCGAATCCAGCCTTGTGCTTGTAAATACATCAAGCCAGACAGCAGGAAAAACATATATGTCGCCATGAGGCGCTTCAACAGGGTGCGGGAAAAAGTAGTGGTGTTCATGGATGGTAGATTTTGATGCAACAAAAGTCGAGGCACATCTCTGGGCATTCAAATACAAAATTTGCAATTTCCCGAAGAAAATTTATAGTTTTAAAATTTTAATTTATTGTAAATCAATATTTTAAAATAAATTGTAAAAGTATTTTCCCGAAAAATACTATGTTTGAGCATGGAAAAAAATACGCTGGTGCAGGTACTGAGTGCGCTTTCCCGGCAGGAATGGCGCGAACTGGACGGCTGGTTGCGCACGCCCCTGCACAACAAAGATCCGGAAGTAGTGCGGCTTTTTGCGTACCTCCAGGGACAAATACAGGCCGGTCAAACCCTGCCCGAAGCCCCGGAAGTAGCCCGCATGGCTTTGCTGCCCGGCCGGCAGCACGCGGATCACCTGCACCATGTCAGTTCTTATCTCATGAAAGCGGTAACCGATTACCTGCTCTGGGCCGAACTCAACCGGCAGCCACTCAGCGAACGACAACACCGCCTGTCGGAAATACTTAGGCGGCGACAATTGGGCAAACAAGCCGCCCGGTTTCAGTTGCGTGCGGAAGAAGGTTTACAACGCCAGGCCAGTCGCGGTCGGTGGTATTACGAACTCCATGCAGCCATTCAGCAGGAAAAAGTGCAACTGCAGGAATGGCAAAATACCTTGCAGCACCACAACCTGCAACCTTTGCTGACGGCCCAGGATCTGCGTTTTTTAGTAGAAAAACTGCAAACAGGATGCCTGCTACTGAGTCAAAAAGCTGTTTCGGCGCGGGAATACGATCCGGGTTTGCTGGATATGCTGACCCAGCTGCCGGAAGCGCATCCTTACCTGCAGGAGCCCGCAGTGGCCCTGTATTATCACGGTTACCGGGCATTAAGCGAGCCGGATGGCGAACCGCATTTCAGGCGACTCAAGATGTTGTTGGCCCGGTATGGCGATCTTTTTAAGGGCGATGAGTTGCGCAATTTATACCTGCTGGCGGTCAATTTCTGTATTCGGCGCATTAACCGCTCCGAGCGGGCCTTCTTGCGGGAAGTGTTTGAGTTGTACCAATCCGGACTGGCCCAGGGCGCTTTTTTGGAGCAGGGCCAGTTGTCGAGGTTTACTTATACCAACATTGCGCAGGCGGGCATGGGCCTGGGCGAGTTTGCCTGGGTGGCGCAGTTTCTCCACGAGCACAAGACCTACTTGCCGGAAGATATCCGCGAGCCGGTAAGCCAGTTCAACCTCGCCCGACTCTATTACGAAACCGGCGAAAGCGGCAAAGCCCTGGCGTGTTTGCTGAATATCGGGTACGACGATACGGTGTACAATTTTGCCGCCAAAACCCTTCTGGCCAAGATCTATTATGCCCGGGGCGAATGGAATGCGCTGGATAGTTTGCTCGACAGTATTTCAGCCTACATACGCCGTAAAAAAGTGGCCGGGTACCACCGCGACAGCTATCTGGGTTTTGTAAAAATCATGCGCCGGCTGCTATCAGCCGACCTCAGTCAGCGCGCGCAACGCGCGGCCCTGCGGGAGAAAATAGCGGCCATGAAGGTTTTGGCAGAACGGGAATGGCTGGCGGGTTTGGTGGGGTAAGTTTAAGCGCCTTTTTCCTTCTCGGTTTTCATCCATATAAGAT
>DLXL01000637.1 GCA_003448025.1 Saprospirales bacterium
ACACTAAAACACTAAAACACTAAAACACTCAAACACTACACCTGCCATTTCTCAACAGCCCGGTACTCATATGCCTCCATGGCACTGAGCAAGTTTGGCACGGTGTCTGCGGCAATACATAGTTTTCGATTCTCTGATTTTAAAAACCCGTTCTCAACCATATTATCAAGCATATGGAGCAGTGGATCGTAATAACCGCGAAGACTGAGCAGGCCAATAGGTTTTTTATATTGATGGAGTTGAGCCAGGGTAAGTGCCTCAAAGAATTCATCCATGGAACCATAGCCTCCCGGAAGTGTTATGACTCCATCGGTATCACGGATCAGCAAATCACGGCGCTCCGACATGGTATCCACGATTATCATATCTTTGACACCGGGATGACCAAGTTCAAGTCCGTTGAGTTGGTGGGTGATGACACCGGTAATCGGGCCGCCTTCAGCCAGAACAGCATCGGCAATTACGCCCATCAGGCCTATGCTGCCACCACCGAACACCACCCGAATGCCACGATTGGCCAATGTTTTACCCAATTCGGCTGCGGCTTCGGCAAACCAGGGATGAAAGCCTTTATTAGCTCCGCAATACACTGCAACTGATTTCATAGAAGAGGATTTGTATGAAGGAAATTTCCCCGCAAACCTCGGACATTTTACTCAAAACCGATTTACTCATGAACTATTTCCGCTACCTGATTTTTTTTACGATCCTTGCCGGCTTGTATTCCTGCGAAAAAGCAGTCCTCCCTCCTCCGCAAGAGCCTGTTTTTCACCTTAGGGTTCAAAATGATTTTTTTGAAGTACAAGCAAAATATGCCTTACCCCTCTCTGATAAAGAAGGTGAAATGGTGGCATTCCGCTGGCTGCCCGGTGAAGACACCGCTCATATCCAGGTACCAGGCAGCAGTCAGGCCGATCTGTTTGATGTAACGCTCCTGAAAATCACCACTTTGCAGGCGCCTGGCTCCGGAGTAAAGGATACCACGCTCACACTCACCACCTATACCGATGTTGAAAGTGGTCGGCAAATCCGACTTAGAGACTTGTTTTTTCATCAGGTTTCCACGCTCCGGTTTTCTTTAACCGGCTTTAACACCCTTGATTCTATAGTGGTTTCAGATGCACTGACACTTTCCCGACCGCAGGCACTGAACAATTATTATGGGGAATATCTGGTGAACAACACCGGCAGATGCTGGGTTCGGGTTCAGATTAATGGAGAACCATTCTGGCGGTTTCTGACTTTTGACAACATGGGGCCAGTGGTAGACGCCAGCACTATAGATGTATCTACTCAATTCCTGGGCAATTTTTCACCGGCACTACATCTGGGATTCCCCTTTGTTACCACCTGGCAATACAAATTAGATGGCGTAGTAGATACGGCAAAACTGGATTTTTTCCCATTATCTGAGCATATCAGGGCTCCGGGAGGCGAAATTCCGGCGTATGATTCCAGAAAGGTATTTGAGCCGGTCAACAACGATCTGTTTGACCCAAACCGGCCTTACATTGATCTGTTTCGCCTGACTGCTTATGGACCTGCAGGAACTGCCGGCGGCTATGCGTACCACATTGATCAATTTTTTCCTGCAGTACCCGCCAGTTTACCGGTACCCTTTTTTGATTTGGAAGCCACTACCCTCTCCAACAATCGGGCTGTGGCTGTAAATTGTATAGGGAATTTTGATGTACTCACACTCACCCGCGCTAAAAACACCACGCCCAAAATCAATTGGGAGGTAATTATACCGCCCTCCAACGGGCCAGTGCTGTATATACTGCCGGATGTGCCGCCAGTGTTAGGGCAATTATATCCTTCCCTTGCCTTGTATGATTTTGACAATCAGGTGCAGGCAAGGGCAGAGAATTATCTTTGGCTCAACTACGATCAGGTAGTCCGTAAAATGATGGATAACTCAGATCCATTGTGGCGGGCAAGAGGAGGGTATTTGGGCAGGGAGGAGCAATTTTAAAAAAGCCCATCCTGCCAGGGCAGAACAGGCTCTCAGTGAATAAATCACCATTCCTTTTTACCTTAGGACAAATCCGCTGAGGTAAAAACGATATTCTCCTTTCTCATCATCATGATCAAAACCATGTTTGGTGGGATAATACTTGCCGGGTTGGTCATACTTGGATGGTTGTTTGAGCGTCGTTTCAAAACTATGGTTTTCTTCAATGAACTTTTTGGTTATCATAGGCTCCAGAAAGGTGACTTTACCATTGAAAGATCCCCAAATAAAGGTCTCGGTAAAGCTGGCTCCAGCCAATTCAGGTGCGGTGCCATCAATCCAGTGGACGCCCATTTGAGGAACCAGACCTGTTGGGAAGTACGCCGCCGGGAAATAATCCGGTCCTGGCATATTTGCCGCCTGTATCGTGTCGAAAGGGGAAATGCCCATACGCTCAGCCTGACTTGATGTATAATAATGCAGATCAAAGTGTGGCACATCATAGATCCCAACAGGCTCGTGCCCGTGCGCAGCAAAGCCGATATATTGGTGTTTGAAGGGTGTTTTGCCTGCTTCTTCCGGAAAATCAATGCTTAATTCATCATCACCGGATAGCTCAGTAAAATTATCAAATGCCGCTTTATCGAGAATGATACCGATCTCCACCGGATTACCATCTCTATCGTTAGTGATGTAGGTATGGGCTTTCCCCATACCGAAATTGGTGTACTCACTGATGTAAGTACCAGCCCATGGATCATCCTTATCACAGGAGATCAGCGTGAAACAAAGCATCCATGCAGCTAAAAGGAATGTTAAAAAGGAAGAATTTTTCATACGTTTAAATTGTTTTGTGGTGAACTGGATTTTAACCAAGGAAATACCTTGACAAAGTACGTTAATATACGGGATCAAGGAGGAATTGGATCATCTGTATCATCATGGTTCAATTTGATTGAGCAGAAATTTTCGATATATCCTTTGGAAAGGGCTTTTTTTCCATTCCACGATTGGAAAATTCAGTTGAACATGTCTATGGAAAAAGCCCCATTTGTAATCACCCAATTAAGCATTGAGGTTGATGTTACTCATGGGGCCTTTTCTCCGGGTTAGGATTTACGAAAAATCTATTACCTGACCATTAGTGCTTACTATCAGCATCCAGCGCGGGCATACCCAGCATTGGGGTAAGCTGATCAAACTCGATTTTCCATTCCCCCTTGATCTTGCGAAGCACAGCCGCGTCTTTGCTTTTGCCGCCTATCTGCTGGCCGTTTAGTACAATATCTGCTTCGGAATCCCAGATCGCCAGGGCAACATCGGCTGTCAGTAGGCGAACTTGTACATTTTCGTATTTAAATACTGCCGGCTTGTCCGTCATTTTTGAGAAAGCCTCCCAGCCTTCTTCCATAGCTTTTTTCCCATGGGTAATGTTTCCATCCGTGCCGATTTCAGATGCGTCCTCGGTGTAAATGGCAAAGCCAGTTTTCATGTCGCCGGCAATGAAGGCATCGTAAGCTTTTTTGAGCGCTACATGCACAGCCCTGACTTCGCCGGTGGCATTGCGGCTGCCCACCCAAAGGATGCCACCGGATTGTGCCTGAACGGAAGTAGCTAAAGCCAACATAGCAATGAGGTTAAAAAGAATGTTTTTCATAGTGAAATGAGTTTTAGAATGGTGAAAAAATGATGGGCAGTTGAACCGCCGTGTCTTGTCTTTCATTTGACACCACAAAGGTGCAGACACACGTGAGCCTGTATCTTACGCAACCAAACGTAAAATGGATACGCAGATCTGCGTATTTTCAGGAAATTGGAGGAATCAGATCAGCTTATTCCGCACCGCAAACTGCACCAAACCAGGTATTCCGTGCACATCCAGTTTTTGCAGGATGTTGTTCCGGTGGGTATCTACCGTACGCGGACTGATAAATAATTGTTGTCCTATTTCAGAGCTGCTGAAGCCCTGCGCTACCAGTTTCAGAATTTCCAGTTCCCGGTCCGACAATAGCGCAAGCAATGGCGCATCCGGATTGTGAACGGGTTTGGCCAGGGTAAGTGCTACTTCAGTGCTGAAAAACGAGTCGCCGGAAGCTACTTTTTGAATGGCGGCACTTAGGTCGTCCAGAGAGGTATTTTTGAACAGAAACCCACTCACGCCATTAGCGATGGCTTGTTCAATGAGTTCCCTGCTCTGAAGCATGGTCAGTATGATCACCTTAACCCCAAGGTAGTCCCGGCGAATTTCTGCAGCTGCTTCCAATCCATTCATCACCGGCATTTCATAATCCAGCAACACCACTTGCGGTTTTAAGCCATTTCGCAGGAGTTGAATGGCCTCCTTACCATTTGCTGCCTCACCTACTACTTCCACAAAATCCAATTCTTCCAGCAAGGCCCGAAAGCCTTTCCTGACTAGTTGATGGTCGTCGGCGAGCAAGACAGAGATGGACATGTGTGAAGGATTGCGTTACACGGGAACCTGAATCAAAGCTATGGTTCCTTTAGGGGTTCTATGTTCGGTAGAAAACGCTCCACCAAGCGTACTGACACGACTCAGAATATTAAGCACTCCCATAGTACCCCTTGATCGGGCTACCTCAAAGTCGAAACCAATGCCGTCATCTTCTACTCTCAGAATCAATTGATTGTCTTTCATATAAAGTTCCACAAACACCTTAGCTGCGCGGGCATGTTTGACGATATTATTGAGCAGTTCCTGGGTTATGCGGTATAAGCCAATTTCCACTTTATCTTCCAATTGACGGGGTAAATCATGCGCCCGGAATTGGGTATCAATACCGGCATATTGAAGCGTATGTTTCAATAATAACTCCAGACTGGGCGCCAATCCTTGTTGTTCCAGTACGGGCGGCGACATGATATGCGATATACTGCGCACTTCGGTACAGGACAGATCCAGTTGCTCCCCAAGTTCTGCAAATTTGGCTGACTCCTCCGGAGCTATTTTGGTTATGCGTCTGCCCAGGGCATCAAATCCCAGCTTAAGGGCCACTAATTCCTGTGCTATGCCATCGTGCAGATCGCGGGCAATCCGTTTTCGTTCTGCTTCCTGTGCTTCAATAACTGCATTCAAGCCCAGTTTTTGTTCGCGGATGACCGCGGCATCCAGTTCCGCTTTTTTCCGCAACTTGAACCGTGTATAAAATAAATAGGCTAAAATTAAAAATGCCAGTAAACTTCCCCCCAAGCTATAACTCAGCACGCTCGATTGGTATAATTCACTTTTTTGCTGTGCAATCTGGAGCTCTTTTTCCGCCGTTTCATATTGAACCTGCAATTCACTCAAACGATCCCGAATATCTGCAGTTAGCACAGAATCAGCATATTCCTTTTCCTTCTTTCCATACACTCTGGCTGTTGGGTAATCGCCCATGAAACAGTATAACTCATTCAAATGGCCATATATTTTTTCCAGCACAGCATACAATCCGGCCGGAGCGGCATTTTGTTCTGCTTGTAAAAAATGTTCTTTTGCCGGAATAAACGCACGTTTTTGCATACTGATCACCCCTAAACCGGTATGTGCCAATGCATTTATCTCCGGTTCTCCTATGGGCTTGTTTTCTTCCAAAACTTCCTCATATGCTTTTTGGGCTGCCATCAAATCAGAGGCTTCCATCAAGCCAGAGGCCATATCAATGGTTGCGATCAAAGCTCCAACCGGATACCCGAATTGCTCAAATGCTTCCTTCCCTTGTTGGAAAAGGATCACAGCTTCCATGGGCTTGCCTAAATCCATGATCACTTCGCCAAGATTTACATAGACACGTCCCTTCTCGAAAAGTCTTTTAGGTAAATATTTTAGTAGTTCAATTTCCTTTCGGTATACCCTTTCAGCTTCCTCATATTGCCTCAAATCTTTGTGCGCGGCAGCAATAATCTCCAGCGCGTTTAGGATACCGACAGAGTCTTTTAATGCTTCAGAAATGGCTAAAGCCTCCTGGGCAAGCGGCAATGCCTTGTCAGTTTGTTTCATGCCGGCATAGGCTGTAGCCTTAAATTCAAGCCCTTCTAGTAATTGGATTTGGTTGCCGTTTTTTCGGGTGATTTCAATGACCCGGTCCAGATAAGGCAGACTATTACGGCGATCTCCACTATTTTGGAGTGCGGAAGCAAGGTTGTTCAGGCTTCTGACGATAAACGTGTCAATTCCAAGTTTTTCTGCCTCTTCCAAACTTTGTTTGGCATAACCTACCGCTTTTTCTGTGTCGCTTCCGATGTAGGCCCGACTTAAATGGCGCAATAATTCAATCCGTTCCCGGCCTTTCGCGGATGGAAGTACTTGAAGTAAGGAGTCAGGGTTATACCGTTGCTGCGCAATAAGCAACATTGGAATCAGGCAGAATGCCCATGTAAACAGGGTTTTAGTCGTCTTTCCCATGGCTAGAAAATGCAGAAGCTTGCCTTGAAAAACGATGTAATGTAAAGGAAATCTCTACAACCGAGTCAAATTCTTCTAATTGTTGCTAAATATTGTTACATTCCATATTGCTTCCGCAAATGGAATAACATATCGCGGGTCATAGCGTCCAGGTCGTATTCCGGCTTCCATCCCCAGTCTCTGCGAGCGGCAGAATCATCTATCGACGCCGGCCAGGAATCGGCAATAGCTTGCCGGAAATCGGGCACATAGCTAACCTTGAAATCAGGAACTTCTTTTTGAATGCTGGCGGTAATTTCGCCCGGATTAAAGGTCATGCCGGCCAGGTTGTAACTGGTACGAACCATGATTTGATTAGCCGGCGCTTCCATCAATTCCAGGGTAGCCCGAATCGCATCCGGCATGTACAACATAGGTAACGGCGTATCCGCACGCAAAAAGCATTCGTAAGGTTTGTTTTGTACCGCATAATGATAAATATCAACGGCGTAGTCAGTAGTGCCGCCTCCTGGCATACTTTCATAACCAATGATACCAGGATAACGCAGGGATCGCACATCAAGGCCATACCTTTTGAAATAATAATTTGCCCAGTTTTCGCCAGCCACTTTACTGATACCATACACAGTGCCTGGTATTAAAACTGAGTATTGAGGGGTCATGGCAGGAGATGCCTCCAAACCAAATACAGCAATAGATGAAGGATAATAAACCTTAGCCACCTGTTGTTCCCGGCTAACTTCCAACACATTGAACAGACTGCGCATGTTGATATCCCAGGCCCACATTGGATTTTTTTCTCCGGTGGCCGACAAGATTGCGGCAAGGTGATAAATCTGGGTAACCTTGTACTTTTTCACCAATGCTGCCAATGCCTGTCCGTCCAACGCATCCAGTATTTCTGTAGGGCCATTTTGATTTTCCAGAGGGCGCAAATCTGTGGCAACCACGTGATCTGAACCAAATGCTTTCCGCAAGGCTTCTGTCAATACGGTGCCGATCTGACCGCCGGCGCCAACAAGGAGAATGGTATCTTTCATGAAAGTGGTTTATGTGGTTTATGGGGGTTT
>DLXL01000543.1:0-1054 GCA_003448025.1 Saprospirales bacterium
CGCGTTGGGCCTTAAACTGATAGTCTTACTCAAAGTGAGACTCTCAGTTTAATAAACTCCACGTCTCTCTGACTCCGCGGTAAAAAAACATCAGGCATAGTGGAAAAAATATTCAAAAGCAGTCAGCAACACATAAGCACCTGCCCACCAGCATAACCAGGTAAACATCTTGCCTAGTCGCTCTTGTCCGTCCAGTAATGCCTCATCATCGACGCTGCAATCCTGAAACTGCTGGAATGCTTTGTAGCCTTCTATAATGCCCCTGAAGTACAGGTATATGAGGGCAAACAGACTCAGGGTGTTAAACACATACAGCCAATTGTAATCTTCAAACAGGAAAAAATCCCGGTCCGGTGCAAGGCGCATAGCCCATATGTAGTACTGCACATACAAACTGCTGAAACTGCGAACGGCGCCAACGATTAAGGCTATAACCATGACGGTTTTGCCCAGTCCGGCCATACCAGTCACGGCGCCCAGCCATCGGTTGCTGAGCCAAAGACCTGGTGTTGCGGCTTTTTCTTCCGGTGTTGTTTGGTTGTTTTCCATGATTATTCAGATTCCAGGGGTACCTCTTGAAATGATTCCTGCTGGTTGATTATTTGATGGGTACTGTACAGTTCCGCAAACGAGGAAAGTCCCCAAAACAGGGCTGCCACGATGCCGGCAATCAAAAACCTGCGCAATTGCACAAATGCTTCTTCCAGTTTGAGTTGATTCTGCGCAGAATGGGCATGCTCCAACATTTTGCCAAACTGATAGGCATAGTAGCACATAACCAGTGCCGGTAGATACAACATCATGGTGAAAGGGTGTACCAACCAGTGCTGCAATTCGCCTAGGTTGTTGATCAGATTTCGTAGGGGCCAATAGAGTCCCCACAAACAATACACACTTGCTATAATGGCCAGTCTGATGGCCCAGGGCGCCATTTGTCGCCAGTATCCTTCCAGCCATTCACCGGCCGGCCGATCTTCGTCGGTTGGAGTGAAATTGGGTGGGAAGGAGTCGAGAGGGGAATTCATAGGTAGGGTGTTTGAGTGTTTTGGTGTTT
>DLXL01000543.1:1191-12977 GCA_003448025.1 Saprospirales bacterium
GTGTTTGAGTGTTTTGGTGTTTGAGTTTTTGAGTGTTTTAGTGTTTGAGTTGGCGTTTGGTTGGGCATAGTCACCACGCATTGGAGGCCTTGTAAGTGTTTTGGTTTACCACTAAAGCACGGAGGGCACTAAAGTATGATTTTTTGCGGATTTCGGGTGGTTATACTTATTACTGACGGGGTGACTGCCAGTCACCCCGTCAGTAATAAGTATAACCACCCGAAATCCAGCTTCGCGCCTTTGCGCCTTCGTGTCACCCTTCGAGTCTTACCACCACTTTTCCTTGTGTCTTCCCCGTGCGGAACAGCCTTACGGCCTCGGGTAGTTGCTCAAACGGGAAGGTATGCCCTACGTGCGGTGGATCAAGTTTCAATAATTCAAGTTCATGTAACAACCGGTGCATGAGATGGGCATTTTCATACAACCAGATCAGATTGAAGCCCATTACACCGCGGTTGGTTTCGATGAGTCGCTGTGGATCCACCTTGGGACGTGTGAAAAAATGCCTGAGCAGGTGGAGTTTTTTAGGCTTATCTGTGGAGGTAGCATAGCGGGCAGAGCCGAATACCACCGCTCTGCCCATGGGCGCAAGCATATTAAAAGGGATACTGAAAAACGGGCCGCCAACACTATCCAATAATAAATGCAAGGGGCGATCCTCCAGCGCTTCTTTCAATTGTGCTTCAAAGTCTTTTCCCCGCACAATCACGCGGTCATACCCTTGTGCCAAGGCGAAATTTACTTTGCTGGCACTGCCCACCGATCCGATGGTAAAACAGTCATAGGCCCGGGCAATCTTCAGGGCTTGTAGTCCAACACCACCAACGGCGCTGTGGATCAATAGGTTGTGTCCGGGCTCCATGGCGCCCAGCGTCAGCATACCGTAATAAGCCGTGAGCGTTTGCACCAGATAGGCCGCGCCCGTGGGGAAATCCCAGTCTTCAGGTAGAGGTATAGCGTAGCGGGCATCAATATTCAAATGTGAGGTATAAGCGCCAAAGCGGGTAACGCCCATCACCCGGTCGCCGGGGTGCAGGTGTGTGACCCCGGTCCCGGCTTTTTCCACCACACCTGCATACTCCAGTCCGGGCGTGAACTCGCCTTTAGGCGTAGCGCCATACAATCCCCAGATGGCAAATACATCGGCAAAATTCAAACCGATGGCTTTCACAGCAATTTGTACCTCCCCGGGTGCAGGGTCTGGAAGGGTAAATGATTTGAGGGTGAGGTTGGCCAGATTGCCGGCGGTGAGGGAGTAGTGTTGCGGGTTCAAATTGATGAGGGTTGATTTCGTGATTTTTTGACAGGTCAACCATCGGCTGGTCAACTTGTCGCGACGAAGTTCTGAAAAGGCAGTCTGCCGGACAAAGCCTGCGGCTTAATATCCTGAACAAACAATACAGCGGTCGGATTTGCCGAAGCTGGTCTGGAATACGATTTCCAGGCCTCCAGCAAAACGGGATCGCGTGCGCGCAACGTCAACATCGTAGGAAATGATGGTAGAGAACCGGTCGTTACCCAGTTGTATGGCAGGAACAATGGTATTTACAGAGAACGATGAACCAGGCAAACTGCCTCCCCGGAGATAGGCGCCGGCAGTCATCTTCATGCCTGTTTGTCCGGAAAAACCAGTTTGATAAAATACTCCTGCCATCGTTTGCCATTGTTTACTGTTGGAACCGGTTACCGATTGTCTGCGGTATAGTACCCTCCCATGCAGGTTTTGTCCGAATGCTTTTGTCTTCCAAAGAGAACAGGTGCCATACAGGACCATCCCAACCCCAAGCCTGTTTTCATCTCCTTGCAGCGAGTATATGGGTTTGTTTAAATGGCGCCATGACATTCCGGCCGACCACCCCTGCTTATTGTTGTACAAAACAAATCCTGCCGAAAGATCCGGTTGGAGGATATTGTCGCGAAGAAAATTTTCACCGTTACTGTTAGACGGGGCATAAGCGCCGTTCTGAAATTGTTCGTCAAATTTCAGTTTTTCCGGATGGATGCCCATGGCCAGTCCACCCAAACTGCCACCCACTGCGGCGAAGGTCTCCTCGCCCAGATGTTGATGGTAGGCTGCGCTTAACATTCCGTTGCTGTTGTAAAAGTACCCGAGTGGACTGAAGTCGTGTTGCAGCCCGATACCGAGAGCGTAAAAGTTCTTTTTACTGTTCTGCAAGCAGAATCGCATATCTGCTAATACAGCGGCGCCTTGATAGGAATGCTGATTGATGAGGTTATCCCATTGCCCCCGGTACAATGACGCAATCCTGGTGCGGTGTACCGATCCGCTACCGGTGGCTCCGGGATTAAGCAACTGAGGCATCTGTATGCTGTTGGCAAAATGATAGTCCTGTCCCCAGCCGGCCAGTGGGGCAGTTACAAGGAGCATTAATCGTAGAAAAGTGCGCATGTTGTTCATCTTATTAATTGTAAAGTGCCCACAAAGGCTTTGACCACGCCATCAGGGAAGGTAATAGAAACGGTAGCCCGATAGGAACCCGCCTCGGCTTTTTCCCCTCTGAATTGCCCGTCCCAGCCGAATCGGCGGTCTTCCGGGGTTGCCTGATCCTTCCCATCCAGTTGGTCAATGTCAAATACAGTTTCATTGTATTTGTCGAAGATCCGGAAATAGTTGATCCGCAATGCCTCCGGGAAATTGCTTCTGAGATAAAACACATCATTGACGCCGTCATTATTGGGAGTGAAGGCATTCGGAATGAACAGCGTAGCACCGTAGTCAATACTCAGGTCAATTCTGACTGTATCGGTTTTGGTGCATCCGTTATTATCAGTAGCTGTAACGGTGTAAATAACGGGCTGGATTGGCCTGGAGACCGGGTTAGTTATGGAGGAGTCGCTCAGCCAGATGGCTGGTTCCCAAAGAAAGTCGACATCGGTTTTATTCACTTTGGCGGAAAGTGGGGCAAATTCGCCCATTACCAGCGAAAAATAATCCTCTTCAACACCAAGTTGCAGTTCGTTTATCGGCAGCACGTGTATCATGGTATCCTGAACGCATCCTTCGTTACTCTCAGCACTAATGGTATAGGCGCCGGGAAGCAAGCTATGATGTTCTGACCCGGTGGCATTGTAGTTGGGACCATTCACGATCAGCCAATTTTGAGGAGCTGTAAGCGCCACCAGATCTGTACCCAGGGCGGCAGTACAGTTCAATAGGGTATTAACCGTAAGGTCTGGCAGAGGCAGCACCTCAAAATTGATATGAGCTGTATCAGGGCATATTCCATCATTTAAGGTATAGAAGGTGGCGGTATAGCTGCCTGCCTGGTCAAAGGTTCTTTCAAAAGTGAAGTCATCGGAGGAATAGCCGTCACTTATTGCCCACTTTACCGTGGTAGCTCCTGTTGCCTGACTGAGGAAGAGGGCGGTTGCTGGCGCACATGCCTGTGGCAAGTTGAAGGTGAACAGGGCTTCAGGAACGGTTCTGACCATCACTTCAACGGTATCGGCGGCCAGGCATCCTTCCGGAGAAATCACGGTGAGGATGGCAGAATAGTTGCCCTGAGAGGGGTATGCATAGGTTTGGGTGCATCCTTCAGCAGAGGTTCCATCACCAAATTGCCAGGAGCAGATAGCTTGCGGATGGTTGCCGGAACCTTGAAAATAAGTGCTGGAGAAGGTGCATACCGAATCGGGCGCGGTGGCATGTGCTGTTGGGTTTTCATATATGGTCAGGCTTCCCGATGTGGTGCTTTCACAACCGCGCTGGGTAATTGCCCGCGCAAAGGGCGTATAGGTGCCAGGATTGGTAAAGTGGTGGGCTATGTTTCTTTGCCAGGTAGAGTCGCCATCACCAAACCACAACTGAATGCCGGGCGCAACCGAATTCACCCAAAAGTTGACGGGTTCTCCCGGACAATTCTGTTGGTCGTGAATAAGCTCAATATCCGGGAGGGGATAAACTGTAACCGGAAGTTTTACACTGTCATAGCCACAGCCATAGGCAAAAAGCGTAATAATGTATTGTCCGGGTTCCGCGAAATGGACCAATATCGTATCCCCAGAATACTGTTCACCGGTGGATACTTCCCATGCAATGTCGGCGCCCGGGGTGGCAAAATTGATCATCTGTGCCAAAACCCCTTCGCATAAACGTGTGGTATCCGGCAGCCCAGCCAAAGCGGTTACATCAGGAGGGTGTACGATGATTTGTTGAATTGCTGTGTCGGAGCCGCAAAGGTTGGATGATACAAGCATGATTCCAACAGTATCGGGATGATCGCCTGTAAACAATTGAAATTGGGTTGGCTGATCGAAAGTGCCCGTATACTGATGCCCATTGGAAACATAGTAGGTATGCTGAAGTGGGTTGCCATAACTACCCAGAGAAAGGGTTGCACTACTTCCAGAGCAGGGCTCATTGAAATCTACTTCAAAAATGGCCCTTGGCCTTGGCGCTACTTGTATGGTCTGCTCATATTCGGCTGCTCCACAACCATTGACCATCATTACACGCACCTGGTAACTGGTATCAGTGACTCCATCGTAATAGGTAACAGGCGGTGGGTTATATCCGTAGTAGGTTTGCCCGTTTCCAAGATCCCATACATATTGGCGACCATCATTGGGGCTTTGGTTATTGAAATAGACGGTTAGAGGAGCACAGCCAGAATCCGGAAATACCTCAAAACGGATGGTTCCCGGTATTTGCGCCGAGGGCACTTCCACCTGGGCGCTATCAGTGATGGTACAAAGGGGTTCTCCCGTTAGCGGATTTACGGTAAAGGCGGTATACTGAACCGGATATAAGCCCGGTGCACTGAATTCATGGTCGAGTAGGCCAAACCCTGAGGTTCCATCGCCCCAATTAATCAGGTATACCACACCTGAGGTGGCATTGGGGATCACCCGAACGGTTTCCCCGCTGCAAATAGTGTCTTTGTCGAGTTCGAAACCGGCATTGGGCGGCCCGTAAACCGTGAGGGTACGGGTATCCTGATTGCAGGCGTCCGGCAGGGTAGGGTTGATATAGGTGAAGAGGTATGGGGTATCTATGGAGAGCTGCGTTACATCCACCACATGCCCATTGATGGCAAAGCCACTGAAGAAACCTCCTGGTGAGGCGTTGGTCAATTGTATGTTTTGTTCGGTATTACAAACCGCCAGGTCTTCTCCCGCTTCCACCGCATTTCCCGGCGCCACATTCACAATGATGGAGTCGGTACGCCGACAAAGGTCGAACCCGCGAACGAAAACCAGCAGATAGGATCCAGGTATCACCGGATCAAAGTAATAGCCGTTGGCATTCTGAAAAACATGCTCGCCCTCCCAAAAGCCGAGAAGCGTGTCGCTTGCCTCCAGGTAAATACGATCGGTACCGGAACACAGGACGGTATCTTTGGTAAAAATCTCCACGTCTTCCGGAGCAATCAATTCCGAGACAACGGTTTTGGACACCAGTCCGCAGGAATTGCTGGCAGACGCTGTTATCAGATATGGTCCGAATGCGGCATCCAGATTAATCGGGAAGCTATCGGTAACCATGCCATTGATCTCATACGTTAAGGTGGAATCATAAGGCTTTGGAGTGAATTCCGTTTCCAGACAGGCGAGTGAGGGAGTGTCGAGGGCAACCTGCAGTGGTAACTCTACGGTAAAATGTATGGTATCGGCGCGACGGCAAACGCCGATTCCAATGGACGTAATTACTTCGAATTCACCTGCAGTATTCGGAATAAAATATACTCCGGTAGAATCGTTCAAAAAGCTTCCAGACGGCCCAAACCAGGCGCCTGCGGGAAAGGCGAATATTTCAATAGTGTCTGAATCGATACACGCGGTCACATCTCCGTTGGGAAAAGCGATGGCAATATTGCTTGCAGTCCGCAGCGCAAAAGTGTCGTAGGCGTGTACTTCTCCGCAGAAGTTTTTCATTTCTGCTTCCAGGAAATAGAAACTGTTGGATAATGGCAGAAACACCGGGAAGGAGTCGTACTCAATACCATTAATCGTATACACCGCCGCGGTATCCAGGGGGATTGGTGTATAGGTAATCGCCGTGCAGGTATCTACCTGCGCCTGTAATTTAACCGATGGCGGTTTAATGACATTGACTAGGATGTGTGCATCGTCGTCGGCGATACATGTGTTGGTTACCCGGAGATAAATTTTGTATTGCCCGGGTTGTGAAAATTGCATGGCTACAATATTCGTATCCGGTGCTTCAGGATCCGGATACCAATGCCATCCACCCGAAGGGCCTTCTACATTCCAGGAAAAACTGTTGCTGGAAAAGGAGTTTGCGCCTGTTAGTTGCAGGTACTCCAGCGAGTCGTCCATGCAAATATTGTATTCATTTCCAAATACGTTAATGGCATTGTTGGTGGCGGGGGTGATCACGGCATCCGGCGGAGTGGAAACGGTTATGGTGCTGGAAGAGCAAACCGTATCACAAACGTTCCCAACACAATAGGAGATATTATAAGTGCCGCCGTTTTCAAATACATATCCTAAAGTATCACCGGTATAATACTGGCCATCGCCCAAATCCCATACCTCGTAGGTAATGCCGGCCACCGGACAATTGATCAGTCCCCCTCCTCCTGGCACTACGGAGCCCTGAAAGGTAACCCCCTCATTGGCACATGGATTGGAAGATATTGCAAAGTGTGCCACCGGTGGATTCCGCAATGTCAGGATAAAAGCGCTGTTGGTTGGATCGGCAAGAGTGTCATTCAGATAGCTTTGGAGTATAATAGTGTAGGAGTCCTGGAATTCACAAGACCCAAAAAAGGAGGATAGGTTATAAACATGGCTCTGCTCTGCAGGATTTGGACTGCCAGGCACAATGGTGTTCGGAGAATTGTCGCCCCAGGTTATCTCAAAGTAGGCTATACTGTCCTTGTTTGGATCATTTGGATCAACGATGATGTTGATACAAACCTCCTCCAGAGGGCCGGTGATGCAGTAAAATTGCACGCCATCGCAAGTGGTAATGGTAGGGTTGTTGTACGACTGAGCAACAAGAACTCCTAAGCCCCCCACAAGGCAGAGTATGGTCAAAACAAGTTTTTTCATTACCTGATAAGTTGAAGCGTTCCACTGAATATGGATACTTTTTGATCGACAAAGCGCACTGCAATCACATACCTGTAGGATCCAGCTTCTGCTTTTTGGCCCAAACAGATGCCATTCCAACCAAATTCGGGGTTTTCAGGAGTGATCAAGGTGGTATTATCCATTACATGAGCGTCAAAAACAAGTGCATTGTACTTGTCGTAAATCCTGAAATAGTCCAGACTATGTACCGAAGGACTGCTGGTCCGCACATAGAATAAATCATTTACGCCATCGTCGTTTGGCGTGAAAGCGTCTGGAATGTACAATTCTTCCTCACGATTTATTTTCAGCGTTACCCTTACGGTATCCACTCTCACACAGCCCGTGGGGTTGGTGGCATAGACATAGTACACCATGGATCTTTCCGGAGTACAGACCGGATTGCTGATGTCTGGATTGTTGAGAAATAATTCGGGTTTCCAGGAATAAACGGCATCCACCTGATTTGAAATGGCGCTGAATTGTACCGATTCGCCGGGGCGCAACTCTACATAGTCTGGCCCTGCTGCTAGTTCAAAGAGGTCGGTGAAGGATAAAAGCACAGTAGTATCCAGCACGCAGCCGATCTGATTCCGGACTATTATATTGTACAACCCGGTATCCAGGGAAGGGTGAAAGTCTCCGATCTGAGTATAACCGGGAGTACTGACCGTCACAATATTGGTGGGATCTGTCGGTATCCGCAAGTCTATGCCGTCTTCAGGATCACACAAGGGGTCAACAATGATCTCAGCCTGAATCGCCTCATCAAAGTGCAGGACAACCATGCTGCTATCAGGGCATAAACCATTGTTGCTCACGGTCAGTGCGATCTCATGGGTGCCGGGAGTCTGGAATAGCTGCTGAAACGACTTTTGGAAGGAAACTGGCAGACCATTATATTTCCAGATAAAAGAGTTCGCAGCCTGTGCGTTGACTTGAAACGAGGCTGTTACCGGAACACAGGTTTGAGGAAGGGCATATTCAATCGCTGCAGCAGGGGTTTCCAATACTGATACAAGGGTGGTATCTGATTGAGTGCAGCCATTTCCGGCAAATGCGGTAAAAATGGCCTGATAGTCGCCTGGCTGGGAGTATGCGTGTGTGGTATGGCATTCAGATGCCACATTGCCGTCGCCAAACTGCCAATAACAGGTTACCGGCACGGTTGGACTGGTGCCGAAATACGATACTTCCTTTCCAGTGCATCCCTGATTTTCTGCAGTAGCCTGAATTTCGGGCAGCTCAAGTACATTGATAGGTCGGATAAGTGTGGTTTTGCACCCAGCTGGGCTGGTGGCTGTCGCCATGATGGAGTAAGTGCCCGGAAGGGCATAGCTGTGAATAGTGGTTGTCTGGGTAGTGGAGGACCCATCCCCATAGGTCAATGCCAAATCAGTTGCGTTGGTATTGACCTGGAATAGCACCTCTTCGGAGGCACAAACATTCGGATCAACGATCAGCCCTAATTCCGGTGTTGGGAATATCTGGATCGGCAGGGTCATACTGTCGTATCCACAACCGAAGGTGTAGAGAGTGGCTGTATAAGTGCCCGGGGTATTGAAAATTATGGAGACTGTATCGCTCAGAAAGGTATTGCCGTCAGAAAATTGCCAAAGAACAGGAGCTCCTTCGGTAGATTCACTATACAATATCACCGGACTGCCGGCACAGCGGGGGGTAGCAGGTGTGCCGATTAAAGCATTTACTGCGGCAGGATGGACCACCACTTCCTGATAAGCAGTATCGGAACTGCAGGCGTTGGAGGATACCAGCCAGATGCCAATGGTGTCAGGATTGTCCTGAGCATAAAACTGAAAAATGGAAGATATTCCTGCTGTTGCAGCACTGATTGCTCCCGTTGAGGTGTAATAGGTATTGTTCAGGGGATATTGGGTGCTTAAAAGGGAAGCTTCCAGCATGGCGCCGGAGCAGATTTCGCTTGCAGAAATGGCAAAATCGGCCACGGGGTTGGGCAGCACTTTCAGGAATTGCTGCACTTCATAAAACCCGCAGCCCCCAGGTACACTCAGCCGGATAGGGAATATAGTGTCGGTCAGGCCATCCGGATAGGTGATTGGTGGTGGTGAATAGCCATAAAAGCTTTGCCCAGGACCGGTTTCCCATAGATAATGATTGTGCTGTGCATCGCTGAGATTGATGAATTGCACCGTAAGTGGAGCGCAGCCGGAATCCGGTTGTGCTAAAAATTCCACCGATCCAGGTGGCAGCGGCGCAGGAATTTCAATGGTAGCGGAATCTAATACAGTGCACAATGGCTGGCCTGTCACCGGATGGACATTATAAGCTTCATATTGCAATAAATAGGTGCCCGGAAGGCTGTAACTAGCCGAAAGAGTGTTGGCGACACCGTTCCCCCAGTCAATAGCATAGACTACCCCGCCAACAGCATTGGGTAGAAGATTGATTAACTCTCCCTGACAAGCAGTATCCCTGTCGAGTTGGAAACCTGCCGCTGGTAATGATCTCACTACCACTGTCAACTCGTCGGTTTTGCAACCTGGTGGAAAGGTTGGGTTGGTGTACAGATAGGTATAGGCAGAATCACGTTTAAGGAGCTGAAGATCAATCGTGTTTCCGGAAATACCCGGTCCGGTAAAGAAACCGCCCGGTGAAAATCCCGTGATCTCTACGGATGATTCCGTTTCACACATATAAATATCGGCGCCGGCCTTAATACTGTCGGCAGGTGCTACCTGAATGGAAATGGTATCGCGGTCCAGGCAGATACCTACCCCTCTGGTATAAATCAGCGTGTAAACACCGGGATTTACCGGATTAAACCAGGTTTGTCCCTGAAAAGTAAATAAATGTTCCCCGGTCCAGTATCCGGTGGAGTCACTTGCCGAAAGCGGAAAGGATGGGGTCTGTGTGCAAAGGGCTGTATCGGGAGAAAGGATATGTACCTCTTCGGGATAAATGACGAGCAGGGTGGTGGATACGGTTGTGTCAGTACAGGTGTTCTGAACCGTTGCCACCACTTGAAATGGGCTGTTGACCGCTGTAAGGGGAAAAGGGAAGCTGTCAATTACGACATTATTTATGGTGTAAACGGCCTCCGGCTCGAACGGGGTAGGGGTGTAGTTCCAAAGCAGGCACTCTACTGATGGCGTATCGAGGGAAAGCGTAATCGGTTTGTCAATCTTCAGTAACAGGGTGTCGGCACGCCTGCAGACACCGTAGTCGCGAAAAGCAATGAATCGATAAACTCCGGGTATGTTTTGAACAAAAAAAGTGTCCTGTGGGGTGATCTTGAGTCCGGCTCCGGTCCAGACTACCGGCAGATTGGCCTTTAATCTCATAGTGTCTGCATTGACACATATCGCCAGGCGAGCAGTATCAGGGGAGAGTATTACCACCTCACGGGCAGTCTGCACGAGAAAAGTGTCCTTTAGTAGCTGGTATTTGCAGGTATGGATCAATTCGGCTTCTACATAATAGGGGGTAGGGCTAACAGGAAGCATGACCGGAAACGAGTCGACCTGTATGCCGTTGATCCGGTAGATTGCCTGCTGAATAAAAGGAGATGGTGTATAGACAAGGTCCAGGCAGGTGTCCCGTTGGGGAAAAAGGGAAAGAGTGGGCGGCTCCACTACCTCCACTGTCAGGGTCACGGTATCCGGTTGATGGCAAAGGTTGTCAACCTTAAGCTTGATTTCATAGGTTCCCGGCTCAATGAAAAGAATTCTTGCTACACTGGTATCAGCTGGATTTGGATTTGGATACCAGAACCAGTTTTGTTGACCATCCCCCAACCAGGAGTAAAAATCTTCATAAAGGGAGACGCTTCCATCAAGCCTGATAATGGACCAGGGCTCTTCAAAGCAAACCTGATAATGCAGGTTCCCTAATTGTGTCGCACCTGAATCGATCACAGCATCGGCTTGCGTAGCATTTAAGGCGGTAATCAGCGTGGTGCGGCAAACAGTATCACACACATTGCCGGCACAATATCTCAGCGTTTGTATACCTGCGGAGTCCCAATGATAGGTTACCTGGTTTCCCAACAAAAACGTGCTGTCCTGAACAAGCCAAGACTGATAATTAAGGCCTTTGTCGGAACAGAGAATATCTTCTCCGGTTCCGGTAAACGTAACCGGTTCACCCAGGCAAGCTATGTAGGGGTCTACTTGAAAATTAGCCTTCGGCGGATTTCTTAAAGTCAGGATAAAGGCACTATTAGTGGGCTCTATGGAGGGTAAAGTATGGTGCGTGCGTAGAATGATGATATAAAAGCCCTGGTAGATACAGGAGTCCGCAAACTCGGCCAGGTCGTAAAGGTGAGTTTGTGGCGGTGGATTAGTACTGCCCGGTATGATGGTAGGATTGGAATTGTCGCCCCAGTCGATTTCGAAGTAATCAATCAGCGACAGGTTATTATAGGAAGTATCTACTACGATCTTTACGCAAGCCTCCATAGTGTCAGCCGTAACACACAGGTATTGCTTGCCATCGCAGGCAGAAATCGTTGGATTGTTGTTTTGAGCCAGCACAGATCCTGGATTTACCAGCAAAAGCAAGGACAAAACAGTGGTAATACCCTTCAGAATATGCAATGCTTACAACAATTTTGCACTTGTTAAAGATTCTGTGCAAACCTATAAAATAACTTTAATCAGTTATAAATTTATAAATAATTATTTTGAATATGATTGCTGAAGCCAGACGAAAAATAGTTTAAATGGTTGGCTTTTGTTTTGGGTTTT
>DLXL01000543.1:13101-13488 GCA_003448025.1 Saprospirales bacterium
AAAAATAGTTTAAATGGTTGGTTTTTGTTTTGGGTTTTCGAATTTATGTTAAAAAAGCAAATTTTATTTTAGTCTTCTTGTGTTAGCCTGGTCATGTCCATACGGCTGCACACACAAATCAAAAATAGGCCCCCTCTAAATGTCAGACACTAGTGAGTATTGTTGGGCAAAAAGGCAGATTCCGGACAGGAGTCATACAATTCAAGTAATTTCAAGGTGTTTTCAAAAACTTCATCCACAGGGGCGGTGAGGATGATTTCTTCCTGAGTGTATGGATGCTGAAATTTGAGCGTGAAACTGTGCAATAGCATCCGGTTTATCCCGAATACATTGCGGAAATAGGTGTTATGCTTCACATCGCCATGGCGCCGGTCGTTGATCACCGGA
>DLXL01000543.1:13630-15801 GCA_003448025.1 Saprospirales bacterium
CCGGATAATTCAAATGGGCAAAGTGCTTGCGAATCTGGTGCCGACGGCCAGTTTCCAGCTCGGCTAATACCAGCGAAAAACGGGCTGTTTTGTGCCGCAGCCCGATGGCATGGTCAATTTCAGAAGTGCCGAGTCGTACGTAGTGTGTGATGGCCTGCAGCCTGCCTTTGCCTGAATCCGGGTCGTCCAGAGCATAATCAATGGTGTCTGCTTCTGCTGTCCAGCCGCGCACAATGACCAGGTATTTTTTTTCCATGGCTTTGTCCATGACCTGCTCCCCGAGTTTGCCAGCGGCCTCTGCTGTTTTCCCAAGGATCAATACCCCTGAGGTAGCCCGGTCCAGCCGGTGAATAGGATATACCCGTTGACCGATTTGATCGCGCAGCAGCTGCACCACAAACACATTGTCTTCACTAATACGGGTGCGGTGCATGAGCAAACCGGGTGGTTTGTTGATGGCCACATAGTGTTCATCGGAGAACAGGATTTGAAAAGGCTCCATAATAATCGGATTGAGTGGCAAAGGACGGGATTTACAATGGAAGTTGGGTGATATGTCGTTTTTCAAAGGCCTGAACAATGGCATCCGGATGAATTATTTGCAATCAATTATGAGATGTTTTCAAGCCTGACTCCTACCTTTAGCCTGAAAAAAATGAACAGCCATGCAGACAGATAACTGGTCCTATCCTGAATTCCACGCTTTCGTGATGCTATACGCTGCTAATATTGACGGGTACGTTACGGAAGATGAGGAGCGCCTAATTGCCCCCACGATCACCTCTGATGCTTACGCTAAAATCAAATCGGTTTTCATGGCCTGCGATGATGCGGACGCTTTGGACATTATTTTTTCCTATCGGGACAAATACTGTTGCACTGAAGCAGACAAGGCCAAAATATTGGCGGATATGATGGCCATTTTTCAGTCTCACGAAAAACTGGCACAGATTGAACAAGAGATGCACCATCTGTTCCAGAAATGCCTTTAACAAGTTGTTGGACTCTTGAGTGGTTTGATGACTTAACTAAAAAAGCGTCAGCTCCGGATTTACGGAACTGACGCTTTTATGTTTATACTGGAGTAATTGTGTTAAGAATCACGTCCAACCTTTCGGTGTTCGGTTACTCACAATCCTCTTTCAATTGACGTAACTCTTCACGGCTGTTTACGGTCACGATCGAGCCGTCGTCGTCCATTTTTACAGTAATCGGGAACACCATTTGCGGGCGTCCGGGAACACCCGGGTTGTTTTGTCTCCAGGTACGAATCAATTGATGAAGCGCCTGACGATTGGCGGCTTCTGCAGTGGTGCTGTCCGGGAATTGCACTGTGATAGGGAATACAATGTCGAAGCAGGTAAGTCCGTGCTGGCCATGGCCCTGATGACCGTGGTGACCAAAAGTTCCGCCGCCACATTCTTCCCTTAAGGCGCGAAGTTCATCTCCATTATTAACGGTAATGATTTCGCCATCCTGAGATACCACAGAGATTGGAAATACAAAGCCAATATGTGGACGAGGACCGCCGTGGTGGCTATGGTGACCGCCGCCACCGTTAGCCTGAAAATAATTACGCAAGGCTTGTTTCATTTCTTCATAAGAATTCACCTCAACGGTGGAATTGTCTGGCAAAACAATAGAGACAGGGAAGACCAGTTCATAACAACCATATCGGCCCATACCCCCGCGTTCCTGTGCGCTATATAATGCCTGGTCTACAAGTTCTTCGGTTGTGACATCTGAGGATTTGTTGCAAGCAACCAATACGGCAATCAAAACCAAAACGGGTAAAGAGAAAAATTTAAGTGCTTTTAACATGGCAAACAATAGTTTGATGGTGAAAGGTAGTTTGAATCAGTATCTTTGGATGATCAGGGTGATTGGAAAAATGCATTTGCCGGATTAGGTCAACACTTCTGCCAGGGGTTGCATTTGCCAGGAAAAATTTTTCATCTAAAAAATTTATTCATCCAAATGCAACCCCTGATATGCATGTGTGACCTAACGGGATGTTTGGAGGTTATTTAGGGTTCATTTATAGGATATTTGAGGTCATTTATTAGTCATTTAGGGGTCATTTAGGGGGCATTTAGGTCATTTTAGTCATTTAGAGGTCATTTGGGTCATTTGGTGGCTTGGTGTATGTGGGACATAATACTATTGCTGGG
>DLXL01000167.1:0-4189 GCA_003448025.1 Saprospirales bacterium
GTGCCAGTCACCCCGACACTAAAAAACTCCGCCCCTCTGCGTCTCTGCGGTAAAAAACCTACTTCACCACAATTTTCCCCGTTTTAACCGTATCCCCGGCACGCACACGCCAAATGTACATGCCCGGATGTGCAAAAGCTTCCGCCGGAATGTCAAGGGAATGGACACCTGCCGGCAGCTCTGATTCATTCATCCAGACCTGGCGCCCTTGCATCGTGTACACACTACAGCTTACCCAGGTGTTAGCGTGTAGGTCCATTGGAATAACGGCGCCTGAAGGTGTTGGGTTGGGGTATGCATTACCAATGAACGGTGCAATAAGTTCGGATTGCCTTTCCTCTGATACCTGGTGGATACTATTGGGAGTTGCTGAGCCATTGACATCGCCTACCTTAATAGCTACAAAATTTATGGATGTCATGAATTGAAGATTCTGAATCGTAACAGACTCAGGGAAGGGGGTAATAAATGGATTGGCCGGATCCTGGAACACGAAATCCCAGGGTACAAATCGCCAGGAGGTATTGTTGGGTAATTCCGTGTAGAAACCTATAATGAGTTTATACAACTCGGTAATATCGGTGGAATCAATAACCCCGCTTTTATCAATATCGGCAGCGATGATTTTGTAAGGAGAGTTCAGGGGATCAACCCCTTCAATATGTTTGGCTATCAGTACCAGATCAAACGTGGTTACACCATTCAGTGGGTTATCGTCTTTTAATATAGAAGCAGTGATATTGCTGCCTAAAGCCGCTTCAAAATACCCGCAATCACTGTTAGGATCTCCAACCTGGTTGGCAAAAAATGGTCCTGTAGGATTATTGCCGGTAACAATATATTGATTCTCCTCTACCCCATCAGCTGTTTCCGTTTTGGCACATATTTTCACATTCCAAGCCTGATTCTCACAATTACTGTTATTGTCCTGCACCTCTACTACAGTCTGACAAACAGTTGTATTCCCGGCCAGGTCGCGTGCCCAAACTTCAACTGTTTGAGAACCCAGATCCAGACAACTAAAGAGCACATTATAGATTGGCTCTCCCAGGGCATCTTCCGGAAAACCCGAACCTGTACCTGCTTTTCTGACGGCCAGGTCAATCAGTCCCGGTGTTGTGGCGTTATCCCAAACAGATTCCACAAAATCTGATGACCAGAGATTGACCATGCCCGTTGGCATGATGTTTACACTAAACCCGGAAAAGCAAACCAGCACCGGTGGCGCCTGGTCTACCAACTGCGTCGGATCCGGGCCGGGAATAATTTTATCTGCCACAGGCACCTCCGGCGCTTTGAACTGGGGTTCGAAATGCAAGGTAAGGTCATGTATCAGGGCATCCTGACCTTCATATGCTTCTGCATGTAATCCGTTGGTTTCCAGTTGTAGTACAGTGGAAAGTTGCAGGGGCTGCAAGGCCTTCATGCGAAGGATGGCCATTGGTTCATTCGCTTGCCAGCTCACCGGAAATGGGGCATGAATCCAACTGGTTGACACACGACCGGGATAGGCTGCCCAATGCCCTGGTCCAGACCACTGAGTTGTTGTTACACCTACACATTCAAGTTGGGATGGATCGAACGAGAGGGCAAATTGATAACCTCCCCATTGACCTCCGCTGCCCATGTAAATCGGCATTTCATACACTTGCCCGGCCTGAAGCAGGGTGTCTTTGATTACCAAATTGGCATCAGGATAATCCACAGGCCCCAGGGAATCAAGTGTTGCTGAACAGTCAATATCCCCAATTTTGACTCCGTAAACAAGTATGGAATCCGGCAGTTCTTCCTCATCTGAAATGTTAATTATTTCAGGAAATGCTGTCATAAACGGATTCAGCGGATTAGGAAACTGAAAACTGCCATCTATAAATCTCCAGGAAGTGTTGCTAGGAAGTTGGGTGTATATGCCTTTAATAAGCTTCTGAAATTCAATAATATCAAAGGTTGTGATAGAGCCACTTTTATTGGCATCCGCGGCAATTAACAGATACGGATTCATGATGGGTTGAACTCCCGTGATATGCTGGGATATCCGTAACATATCAAGGGTATTAACACCATTTGCAGGCGCATCATCCTTTTCTATAGCAATAACTGCAGAGATGCCCGGAGGAATATAAATGACTCCACAACCATTGCTGTCTGTGACTTCCACAGGGGGGAGCGGCAGAATGAGCGGGGAATAGGATATGCCAGGCATTGGTTCATTATTACAACCAGACCGAACACATAGAATCACAGAATCATTGCCTGGATTGCAATAAAAGAATGGATCCTGCAGCTGGATTTCAGCAGTACAATAATCAGCATTTCCTGCTTCATCAATAGCCCACAATTCCAACAGTTGTGGACCTAATGCGGTACAATTATAGGTGACAGAGATTACAGGGCATCCATCAGTATCCACTGGAAACCCGCTTCCTGTTCCAGCTTTGCGAATACCCATTTTAAGGAATCCGGCTGGAGTAATATTATCGCTGGCAGAGACCAATACATCTGAAGCCCAAAAGGTTACAATTCCGGAAGGACCGACAGGAATATTAAGTCCACTTGCGCAAATCACCACAGGAGGTTCTGTATCCGGAGGAGGTGGTTGTAATTGGGTCGGATCCGGGATAGAAATATTTTTATCTGCCACGGGCACCTCCGGAGCTTTGAACTGGGGCTCGAAATGTAAGGTAAGGTCGTGTATCAGGGCATCCTGACCCTGGTAGGCTTCCGCATGTAATCCGTTGGTTTCCAATTGTATTACAGTGGAAAGTTGCAGGGGCTGCAAGGCCTTCATGCGAAGGATGTCCATTGGTTCATTCGCTTGCCAGCTCACCGGAAATGGGGCATGAAGCCAACTGGTTGACAGACGACCGGAAAATACCGCCCAATCTGTGGCATCCGACCATTGTGTTGGCGTCACATCTACAAATTCCAGTTTGGCAGGATCAAAAGATAAGCCGAACTGATAACCTCCCCATTGACCTCCGCTACCCATATAAATCGGCATTTCATACAATTGCCCGGCCTGAAGCAGGGTGTCTTTGATTACCAGTTCTGCATCCGGGTAATTGACAGCAGGCGTAGAGCCAAATGTTGCGGAACAATCCATATCCCCTGTTTTGACGCAGTAAAAAAGCACCGAATCTGGCCAAACTTCATTTGCTTTTAAAGTAATGAAAGACGGGTACCAGCTCACAAATGGATTGAGTGGATTGGGGAACTGAAAGCTCCCATCTATAACCAACCATGACGGATAATTAGGCAATTCTACGTAAATTCCCTTGATCAAATTCTGAAATTCAACAATATCTGAAGTGGTCACAGACATGCTCAAATTTGCATCGGCAGCGAGCAGAATATACGGATCAGTTATGGGTTGAATGTTCAGAATATGTTTGGCCAGCAACAACATATCCCGGGTACTAACACCATTCAAAGGAGTACTTTCCATATTTGCAATTCCAATTATATTCGTAATACCACTGTCACTTGGAAGATACAATAAACCACATCCTGTGGTATCTGTAAATTGTGGGGGTGGGATTAGACCGAATGGCGGAATAAAAATGGCTGATCCATACAAATCATAGTTTGCCCCAACTACCGGCTTGCTATTACAGGAAGTTTTGACGCATACAATCAAAGAGTCGTAACTTTTGGGTAAACAATAGTCAACCGGATCCTGTATAAGTATTTCAGCTGTACAATATGCTGCATTATCAGCTTCATCAATGGCCCAAATCTCCACCTGTTGCAAACCCATTTCCGCGCAACTGAATGTAACGCTGGTTATAGAATTGCCAATGGCATCCACAGGATAACCGGTTCCGGTTCCTGCTTTCCGAATGCCTATTTTTAGCGCATTCACCGGTGTAACATTATCACTCAGGGAAGAAATAAAATCAGCTGCCCAAACTGTGATGGCTCCTGAAGTATGGATATTGATGTTTTGAATACCCAAACAAACAGCCACAGGCGGCTCAGTATCTGGTGGCGGCCCCTGCAGTTGGAATGGATCTACCAACGACTGATTCCGCTCCGCGCCAGAAACCGGCTCCGGGCGCTGGGCATTGGCCTGAATGACAAATAACAATGCAAGGAATATAAAAAATGCTTTCATAGGAGTGTTAGGCTATAGGATTGAAATGAAGGTAGATAACGTCCTGAGTTTTTTACCGCGGAGGCGGAGTTTTTT
>DLXL01000167.1:4398-6319 GCA_003448025.1 Saprospirales bacterium
CCGCTGCGGTAAAAAACCTACTCAGCCACAATTTTCCCTGCTTTAACCGTTTCCCCTGCACGCACACGCCATAGATACATGCCCGCCTGAGACATGGCAGAAGCAGGAATTTCCAGTGCTGCAGGCCCCTGTGGCAAGTTAATTTCCTGATGGAAAAGTAGTCGGCCGGAAATATCCAGCAAGTCCAATACCACCTGATCCTGAGCAATTAACTGCAGTGGAATTACTACGCCATTTTGGGTGGGGTTAGGCTGAGCATCCCCGATAAGATGCTGGTTATCAGGAATTTGCTCATAAAACCCAACCAGATTTCCGCAGGTCAAATCACAAATTTTAACCGCTACAAATTCCAACGGAGTTGCAGGCGGGTTGCTGGAATTCACCACAACACTTTCCGGAATGGGCGCAGAAAGCGGATCCGGGGATGGGAATACATAGCTTTTATCTACAAAACGCCAGGATGTATTATTGGGTAGTTCCGTGTAAATACCCAGGATGAGCTTTTTACATTCCTGTATATCCAGGGTGTCCAGCACATTGTCTTTGTTGGCATCCGCTGCAATCCATTGATAAGGGTTATCCAGCAAGTCAATACCATCAATATGGTTTTGCAGAATAACCATATCGAAGGTTGTTACCTGTTCGAGGGGATTATCGTCCTTGACAGGTGAGATGGTAATATCAACGTTTTGTGCAATGGGTAAATTTGGATTCAACCCACCGCATCCAGCATTATCAGACAACGCAAAAAAGGTAAAAGGCGGCAAAAATGGTGTAGGAGGGAAATCAAAACCATATGATATATCTTCAGGAACATCCCCGCAGGCTGTAGCAGCGCAAACGATTGGGATAAAAGGTTCCGGATCGCAGGCATTCAAATTATCCTGCACCAATACGTAGGTTTCGCAGAAATCTGCATTGCCGGCCACATCCTGGCTCCATACTTCCACGAATTGCTCACCCTGTTCATCACAATCATAGGTTACACTGGTGATCGGGTTACCCTGATTGTCGAGCGGGAAGCCAGTACCAGTTCCCGACTTTCGGATGCCAATTTTAAGCAGGTTCCCGGGTGTGGCATTATCTTCCATGTATTGCAGGAAATCTGTTGCCCAAAGGGTAATCAGTTGCGTCGGCAAGATGTTGACACTCAGACCATTGAGACAAACAACGGTAGGTTTTTTACAGTCTTTTACCTGGAAGCTCTTCTCGTTTGTCAACAACTGGCCGCCGCCATACCTTATTTCCCAACGGATTTTATGCTGACCATAAGGAAGTTCCGGCGACACGATACTGGCTGGATTATCAGCCGGCGACCAAACCAACCTGAAATAGCTTGAATCTCCTGCCGCACTTGATTGAAGGGCAAAGCGGAATTTTTGATTGGCCGGCACCGGACGTTCATCAAAATTACGCGCTGTACCACCGGAGTAGTTTGGATTGAAAGCGTTGTTGAAATTTACCGTATTTGGATCCGGAAAATTGTCGCTGTCAACCACCGTTTCCTGGGTTCCATTGCCGTCCAGATCCAGGAACAACAAACAACGCACCTGAGTACTGTCTGGGCAGGTGTCGCGGAGCATCAGTTCCAGTTCGACGCCTTTTTCAACCAGGTCATGAAGCAGAAGATTGGCGTCCCACCAATAAATTTCATTCCAGAGCTGGGCGTTGTTGGGTGTTAGATCGCAGCCCTCAATGGCAGATTGTGCATTTACAATGGTAGGAGCACATTGAGCGTGTGTTGACTGAAAACAGTAGACAAACGCAAGCAGGGTAAGTAGTAGTTTTTGCATGAGATTAAAATAAGGTGGGTGATTTGAGTTCGTTCCTATAAAGGATACGTTTCGTGGAAAAACCGCTGCAAAGTTTACGGTATTTCCACGAAAATTCAAATCTAAACGGCGCTAAATGTGTCGGATTT
>DLXL01000537.1:0-2687 GCA_003448025.1 Saprospirales bacterium
TATAAACCCCATAAACCCCTGCTCACTCCTCCAACTCAATCTTCTTCCGTTCGTTCCATCCCAGTTTTTCCAAAACTCGGTCAAACATCCAGTATACCACCGGTACTACGATTAACGACAGAAACATGGAGGAATTCAATCCTCCAATAATTGCCCAGGCCAGGCCATTTTTCCAGTCTGAGCCTGAGCCCTGCGCAAACGCAATGGGCAAAAGCCCGATCACCATGGCTATATTGGTCATTAACACGGGTCGAAAACGCAACCTGGTGGCTTCAAGCAAGGCCGCCTTTAATTCCTGGCCTTCCTCCCGCAATTGATTGGCAAAATCAACCACCAAAATAGCATTTTTACCCACCAGGCCTATCAACATCAGCATGCCCAAACCAGTAAATACTGTTATGTTTTCACTGGCCAAAGCCAAGGCAAGTAACGCTCCTATTACAGAAAGAGGTATTGATACCAGTACCACCATTGGGTAAACCCAGTTGTCGTACAAGGCAACCATAATCAGGTAAACCAACAACAGAGAGGTCCACAAAGCAAATCCCAAACTTCCAATGGCCTGCTGTTGTCGTTTCAAATCACCACCATATTTGATTTGGGTGCCTGCTGGCAGCGGCAACTGATCCAGTTTGGCCTTGATCTCACGGGTTACCGTACCATTTGGACGTCCAATTACCTGTGCGGTCAACATCAGGGAGGTCGTCCGGTCACGGCGTTCCAGGCGGGTAGGGGATGATCCCTGCGCCACTTCGGCAAACTGTTTGAGGTAAACCGTACTGCCCAAAGGGTTCACAAACGACAGATTTTTGATGTCCTCCGTGCTGCGCCGGTCAAAAGCATCCAATGCAACCCGAATCGGATACTCATATTCACCATCCCGAAATTTTGCATCAGTATTGCCGTTAAAAGCTGTTTGCAGGGTAAGGCCTACCTGTGCCATTGCCAATCCGTAATCGGCCATCCGCTGACGATTTACCTCCACCTTTACTTCCGGATTACCGCCTTCCACAGACGCAGCTATTTCCACACACCCCGGCACAGAGGCCATCTCCTTTTTGACCTTTTCTGAAAGAACCAACAAGCTATCCAGACTTGGCCCGTTCAACATGATCTCGATAGGTGAGAACGAAAGGCCGAGAATATCGATTGGATTGGTTTTGATGCGGGCGCCGGCTATGATTTCTTCCAGTTTAATCTTTGTTTTTCTGGCAAAAACGGGTGTAAGTTCTTTCCGAATACCTCCATATGGCGTTAAAAACACTTGAATTTCTGCGATATTCGGCGCATTCAAGCCAAACGATTTATTGTTTGACCCAACTGTTGTAAAGGTACGTACGACCTCAGGCTGTTCGCGTAACCATGCCTCCACCCGCTTGGCTATTGCATCCGTTTGGGTAAGTGCGGCATCTTGAGGTAATACTATTTCCAGCAGAAATTCACCCCGTTCCCCATGTTCCATGAAGGCATTGCCGATCAATCCGGAAGAAACCAACGTAAACGAGCCCAAAAACATGGCCACGGCTGTCAGGACGGTAATTACCTTGGTACGGCGATTCTTCAAGGCTAAACCCAACAATCGTACAAAACCACCGGATACCCAACCCAGAAATTTTTCAAAATTCAAAATAATCCGGCCACTCAGATTTTTACCTTCAAAGCGATGCAGTTTGCCTATTCTGGAGGTCAACCATGGCACCAGGGTAAACGATACCAGCAAGGACATCAAGGTAGACGTCAACACCGTCATACAAAATTGACGCAACAGGTTTGGTACCAATCCTACCGTAAAAACAATAGGGAGAAATACCACCACATCTACCAGTGTAATACTCACCGCCGTAAACCCAATCTCCATCCGGCCATCATAACTCGCCTGCACCTTGTTTTTGCCCATCTCAAAGTGCCGGTATATATTTTCAATGACCACTATAGCATCATCCACCAAAATGCCAATGGCCAAAGAAAGGCCAAGCAGCGACATCAGATTCAAGGAGTACCCGAGCAGTTTCATCATCACGAAAGTGCTCACAATGGAGGTTGGAATCGATACCAACACAATGGCTGCATTCCGCAAACTGTGCAGAAACAGTAACATTACCAGACCCACCAGTGCCACGGCTACCAGCAAGTCTTCTATAACGGCATTGGTTGCTTTTTTAGTAAAAGTGCTGCTGTTGGCCACTACATCAATGCGCAATCCTTGCGAAACGTAAGCCTTTTCCAGTTCACCAATTTTTGCCAGTACCAGTTTCGACATCTCCACCGCATTGGCATCGCCCTGTTTACGGATGGAAATACCTACAGCCGGTTGACCATCGGCCCTGCAAATGATTTCTGGATCACGGGTGCCATCCTGAATTTCAGCAATATCCTTGAGAAAGATGGAAGAACCGAATCGGCTTTTACCAACTACCAGATTGCGGATATCATTGATATCCAGAAATTTACCGGCCAGACGAATCCGAAGTTGACCTTGCTCACCACTTACTTTTCCGGTGGGAAAATCCAGATTGGCCGTTTGCACAGCCTGTGCTACCTGCAAGAGAGAAAGACCATATTGCTCCAGCCGGGAAGAGGATATATTGATTTTAATCTCTCTTTCCTCACCCCCCAGAATACCTACCTGAGCAACCCCCTTTACCTGAGAAATTTCTGGTACAACCCGGTTTTTGATCACATCATAA
>DLXL01000537.1:2825-3317 GCA_003448025.1 Saprospirales bacterium
GATATTACCGGCTACGCCTAATTTAAGGATCGGCAATTCATCCAGAGCAAATTTATTGATAACCGGAGTTCGAACCTCCTTGGGTAAAGAAGCCTGAAGCTGATTTATTTTTCGTTGCAGTTCCTGAACCGCCTTATCCAGATCAACCGATTGCTCAAACTCTATCGCTACAAAAGAGGAGTTTTCCTGTGAACCCACCTGCACCTGATCAATACCTTCCAACGAAGAAATGGCATCTTCTATGGGTTTACTCACAGCATTTTCCACTTCCGCAGGAGATGCACCGGGATAGATGGTTATAATGGTAACAATTGGCGCACTGAACTTGGGCACCAGCTCAATGGGCAGGCGCATATAGCTGGCAACCCCCATAAAAGTCAACACGGCAAAAACAACGATGACTATGGATGGCCGGCGGATGGAAAGAGCAGTTATGTTCACAGCGCGAAGGTAAATTTAGAACGCGGATTTGGAACGCGGATTTTTTTGGAA
>DLXL01000467.1:0-3773 GCA_003448025.1 Saprospirales bacterium
AGCTGTTGGCAATCTTGAATTTTCGGAAACACAAGTAGCCACTTTAGAAGGTATTGCGGCACTCTGTCCGCTGTCTGACGGAGAAGCGGTGTTGAGAGCACGGGCTATGCTCCAATTATTGCAAGGTGCACCTGCGGATTATGATGATCTCTCCATTTGTGGAGGCGGAGAAAGGTCGATTCGTAAAAAAATGACGGGTCAATCTTCCATTCGTGTTTACCCTAATCCCGCCAATAATTTTCTCTCTATTGATTTTCAGAGTATTGGAGAACATAGTTGCCAGTTCCTGATGTTTAGTTCAATGGGGCAAATTATTAAGGAAATTGCCTTGCATTCAAACGCTGGCATCTCTCAATTGCCATTACAAGATTTCTCCGATGGCGTTTACTGGTATGTAATACCCGGATTCGGAGCGGGCAAAATTCTTATTCAGCATTAATTTTTTTTCAACCTGCCTCAGTCTTGTGATGCACGTGCATCATAAGACTGAGGCTTTTTGAACAAACATGAAAAATGTATTTATACTTTGGCTAAGCCTTTCTGCGTCTATTGCATCGGCGCAGAAATTTGACAATATTTGGATTCTGGGGGACGATAATCAGACTTTTGACACTACACATGGGGGATCTTTGCTGGATTTCAATTTTAGCCCACCTAAGTCAAGTTATCACTACCGTGAGCATAACATGTACACCACCAATTCAAGCATCTGCGACTCGACAGGCAATTTGCTCTTTTACACCAATGGATGTGTCATAGCTGGAGCGGATGACGAGGTGTTGGAAAATGGAGATAACATCAATCCAGGCAGCTCGCATGCATTATGGTGCGACACCTATGATTCTGGGTATTCGGGTGGCCCTGCAAATTCACTCATATTGCCAGTGCCAGATTCAGTTAATTTGTTCTACTTATTTCATAAGCGCTTTGTGTTATTTAGTAATCCTTCAAGCGTCGTAATTGATAAATTATATTATTCTATTGTTGATATGAAACAGAAGGGTGGGAAAGGTAAGGTCATTGAAAAAAACACTATAATGATGATGGATTCTTTAGCACGGGGAGAAATTGCCGCTGTTAAGCATGCAAATGGCAAAGATTGGTGGCTGGTTACTCCAAGAAGGAACAGCAATCAGTTTTACATTTTCAAGTTCACCAGCCAGGGAATCGTGGACACTTTTCAACAAACCATTGGCATTTTGCCAGACCCGCAAGGCGAGGGTCTGGGACAGATGGTGTTTTCGCCAGATGGGAGTAAATTATATAGAACGTATCGCTATAGACCTGTTATGGTCTATTCTTTTGACCGAGAGGCTGGTATATTTAACCAATTTGACACAATAGCCTTTGAATACGGCAACCAACTAGTAGGTGAAATTGGGTGTGCGATTTCCCCCAATAATCAATACTTATATTTATCATGCCGTAAATCCTTATATCAATTAGATGTATTAGCGCCCAATATAAGTGCCTCTCAAATAAAAGTTGCAGAATGGGATGGAACAGCTGACCCATTCCCTACATTATTTTGGCAATGCCAGTTAGGGCCAGATTGTAAAATTTACATAGCAGGCGGTGATATACGCTACTACCACGTCATCCACAACCCGGATGAGCCAGGTCTGGCCTGTAACGTGGAGCAGCGCGGGGTACAGTTCCAGACCCCTACGGGAGCCTCCATGCCTACTTTTCCCAATTATCGTCTGGGCCCTATAGACAATCCCGGGGTGCCGTGTACGGCTACAGTGAGTGTATCGCCTCCGGTTTTTGCGCCCGAGGTGGGTGGGGTGAGGGTTTGGCCCAACCCGGCTTCAGATGTATTAACGGTTGAATATGAAGGCATGAATGACATGCCTCATCAATTCCTGCTTTTCAATACTTTGGGCCAGCTGGTGCAGTCGGTTGATCTGCCGCAGGGTCAAAGTAGCCGGCAGCTAACCTTGATGTATTTACCTAAAGGAATTTATTGGTATGCCATTCCTGACAATCCGGATGCTTCCGGTAAACTTATCATCAGCCGATAATTTATCGCTTATTCGGGGGATATATTATCATGTTGATTACAGTCACCCCGACAATTTGTTGGCTGTTAACATCAAACATTCATGAAGATTCTTATAAAATCATCCAAGTAAATTGAAAATTGAATTTTCAATTTACTTGGATGATTTTATATTTTAGCCTTTGGCAAAACCTCAGTTCAACACAAACCTCGCCAATTCACGCCTGCCTGCCTGATCCCGTACTTCCAGGAAGTACATGCCGGCTGCCAGCTGATCTGCCAGCGGAATGGCCTGCGCATCACTGCCACCTTGTGTTGACCACTGTTGCAGCACAGCGCCACGGGCATCCAGCACCCGAAGATCCAGGGGCTGATTCTGCCAGCTGCTCAGATCGGCAAACAGCATACCATCCGTAGGGTTGGGGAACAGCTCCAGCCCCTGTGCGGCGCCCTGGCTAAGTTGCTGAGCGGCATCACGGTTGCCGGTTCCAATCGGACAGTTGAACGTATTCAGGTGCGCCGAGAGGAAAATCTGCGGTTCCAGCCTGCTGACGATGTTGATAAACGTAGGCTGCGACTGTGCCGGAAGGGTATAGCTGAACACATCCGATTCGCCATTGGAAATGCCATCGCCAATACTTTTGAAGCGAATGGAATAAAATGGCGAGAAGTTCGGGTTGCGCACCGCATAATCATTGCCATCCGGCGAATTGTAGGTACTCAGGTTAACAGGCGCCACTGCGGATACGCCCGAAGGCAACTCGATGGCGGTATAGGTCAGCTTGTTGTTACAGTTATTTGTAACACGGATGGTATAGGTGCGTTCCTTATCTGCATTTGCCGTAATACTCAGCAGTTCATATACCAGACAACCGCTGATTTTGGTATCACATGGCGCTTCTTCACGCACGGTAACGGTAAAACAGCAGGTTTTTTCCGAGCCACAGGCATCCTCTGCCTTGAAACAAACCTGGGTGTTACCTACCGGGAACAAGCCGCCGGAAGCCGGGCCACTTGTTTGGCTGACGTCCATATCATCGCAGGCACAATTACTGCTGGCAGTTGCAGCTGCAAAATTCACGGCCACCGGACCTGCGCCTGGTGTAGATGCCACATTAATGGTATTGGGGCAATTGATGGTAAGATTGGATGGAGGCAGGTTTACATAGGATAATGTGTAAGAAATGACGGTATCGCAGCCTCCTCCGGTTCCGGGAATGGTCACCAGCACCGTACCGGGTTGCGTATAACTTTGCCCATTGATGGTTACAGATGATCCAGGACAGAAGGTGATCGTTTCGGAGCGGGTAGGGGCTGGCAGCCATTCCAGATGATAGGTCGCCAGCGTGTCGCAGCCTGTTGCTGCCGGTAATGTGACCTGTACTATTCCCGGTTGGGTATAGGTTTGACCGGCAATCACTACCGACTTTCCTGGGCAGAACCGCAGGGTATCTGAAACCAATACATTCTGGAGTAAACTGATGTTGACAAAGGCTATGGTATCGCAGCCAAAACCGGAGCTCTGTAGTGTATCCGTAAAATTGGTGGGCTGATAATAAACGTTCCCGTTAAACTTAACCGAGTCTCCCGGACAAAAGCTTAAGTTAAAGGTGCGGAAAGGTAAAGGTAGTTGATTCAGGAAGTAGAAAATAATCGTATCGCAGGCGGTACTGGATGGCACAGTGTCGCGCACCAGACCGGAATCCTCATATACCTGTCCGTTGATGGTTACCGTAGTGAATGGGCAGAAGAAGATGTTTATGATTTTTTC
>DLXL01000467.1:3929-6371 GCA_003448025.1 Saprospirales bacterium
AGTTGCGTAATGGTAATGTTGGCAATTGTATCACACGCCCCGTTTTGTCCGATCAGGGTTCTTTGATAAGTACCAGCCTGGTTAAACGTGAAACCGCGAACGGTTACAGATTTTCCCGGGCAGAATGAGCCCGACTCCTGAATCAGGGCCAATTGATTTACCTGAACCTGAATGGTGTCAAATTGCCGGAAGCCACAGGCATCTGTTACGGTAATACGAAAGTTGCCGCCAGAACTCAATGTGGTGGTTTGGGTGGTCGCCCCATTAGACCATTGGTATCGGTAAAACCCCGGGCCTGCATCCAGTGTAACGGATTGATTGGCACAAATGATCTTGTCTGTACCTAAAGCAAGGGTTGGGGCAGTTGGCAAATTGACCGTAAAGCTATCCAGATTGTTGCTGTAATCACATTCCGCCAGATCTGACAATGGAAAGTCATTCACTGAAAATGGGGTATTGGTTCCACCTGGATCATTAACCACGATATATAATACATCACCCTCCTCTACATTAGCTGCACCAAGAAGCAATGCTATATCTATTAACAAGGCTGGAGCGCAATTCTGAATCAAGGTAAAGGAAGAAGAATCATGTGCAAAAGTGTATAGGCGATCAGCAGGTTCTGTAAAAGGGTTGCCGTTATAGATACTCAGGGAGAGATTATCCGGCAACAACCCGCCATCAAAATCACAATAGCTAAGTTCCAGCTGAATTTTACCCAATGCACAATCCAGGCCCGTGAATGTTACAGCAAAATCATTGTCCTCCGGGCATGGGTCAGGGATGGTACAATCCGGACAAACTTGTTTTTCTGGCAGTGAATTATCTGCCAGTACAGGAGTTACATTGGTGAAAACGGCAGTGCTGATAGCCAGTTGAAGATCAACCGGGATGCTTCCAGGGTTAATTACCAGGGTTGAATTAACATTTAAGGTGCTGAGAAAGCCGCAGGAATCTACAAAGCTCCCATCTGTGGGTAGTTTCCACAAGGTGGCATCGCCTAAGCCTGTTGTGGCATATCCGGTAAAATAAAGTGAATCGGCAGCCACAACGCCCAAATTCGGAGGAAGGTTGCCTTCATCGAGTAAGCCTGCAGGGCCTACATCAAATATCTTGGTCCACAAAACCTCTCCGTCTTTGTTGGTTTTCATCACCACGTTTTCGTTGCGTAACCGGCTCCCATAAATGATATATCCGTCCGGGACACTGAGTAACTTATTTGCGCTGGAGTAGAGATCATAATGGCGTACCCATTCTATGATCCCATCCAGGTTTGTTTTTTGAAGAAAAAGGCGAGGGTTGTCTGGAAATTCAATGGTTGTACCAATGAATGAGGAAATTAATGCATCACCATCTGCAATGAGATCACGCCCAAACAGATTTGCCTGTTGGGTAAAATCCAGGTGTCCAAGGCGCGTCCAAATGGGCTCACCATTTACCGGGTTCAAGCGGGTTAACAACACCCGGCGGTTATTGGTTGCCAGGGAATCTACTTCGCTCCAACCAACACCAAACAACGACCCATTGACTTCAATGATTTTTGTCAGACGGTCGGAAGAAACAAACGTGTAACGACGTGCGAAAGCGGGTATCACATTGCCGGTGGCCCGCTCAAGGTTTAAGATCTCGATATCGGACTCTCCGTTCCCGAAGAGAGGATTTTGATAATAGACATAATTTCCGCCAGCGCCATTTTCCAGAATGCCACCGGAAACAGGATTGTTACTGGTGATAGGATGTGCCCATAACACTACATTCGTACCGGGATCATATTTGAATACAAAACCTCGGCGAGCCCCGGCAAACTGCTCCTGGGTGCCACAACCTATGATCATTCCATCTGAATCTACCCGGATTTCGGCAGGGGTAATTGGTTCAAAAGGGCTTAATTGAAAGTCCCGCATCCAAACTACCTGACCGGAAAGGGAGATTTTTTGAATATAGGTCCGGTTGTTGTTTCTTCCGGCTACATATAATTGGCCATCAGGAGCGTTTGTGATGGCTGTAGCATATTCTGTTCTGTCTACCTGGCCAATCGTTTTAAAATAGGTTGGAGCCGGACAATCCGGATCCTGGCTGAACAACAGAATGCTATGAAATAGTAGTGCCAGCGAAATTAGGATTCGGAAGGCTGATTGAAACATAAAAAGAGAAGTTTAAGGTTATTTGCTGCGGTACGACAAACGTAACAAACCTTCAACTGCCAAACGCTGGAAAGTTTCAATTTGTCGGCAAACCGAAAGTTATTTTTTATTGCTGATACCCTTAATTAGGTATTCTCCACACTCGGGAACAGCACTTTGGAGATTAACTTACGTCATCTGTTGTCCAATTTGAAAATTCTTCCATGCGGAAGCGTTGGTTTTATCCTAATTTGGCGGGTCAAACCCGTAGAGGCTGCCTCAGAAGACTTTACCGCAGAGGCGGAGAGGCGCAGAGGTT
>DLXL01000070.1 GCA_003448025.1 Saprospirales bacterium
CGTAGGCCGTCCACCGTCCACCGTTCAAATCGTCCAAACCCCGGCAATATTCCTTCCCAGACCATTGTAGTCCAGTCCGTAACCGACTACAAAACGATCATCAATATCATAGCCGACAAAATCAACCTGTACCGGGAATTGAGTAGCTTCGGGTTTGCGGAGGAAAGTAACCGTGGTAATAGATGCCGGCTCTTGCGTACGCAGGTGATCGAGGAAAAAGTGCAACGTACGGCCTGTATCTACAATATCCTCAACCACCACCAAATGCCGGTCTTTGAGGGATTTGTCCAGTCCCATCACCGTTTGCACATCGCCGGAGGAGCGTGTGCCCTCATAGGATTTCAGCTTAACAAATCCAATCTCGCAATGACTGTCGAAGGCTCTGATGAGGTCTGAAGCAAATACAAATGCGCCACTGAGAATGCTGATGAACAAGGGGTTTTTCCCGGCCAGGAGGTTGGTGAGTTCCTGGCCAATGGCCGTTACACGCTCCCGGATTTCGTCCTCTGAAAGAAGCGGCACAAAGGAAAGTTCGTGAATCTGAATCTTGTCTGTCTGATGCATGATGTTGCAAAAATCAGGTATCTTGTCTTTCCATTTGTAGTTTTCATCGGTTTTTTCCAGCATTGCCTCAACACCTGGTCATATTTGAGGTTTTAAGAGAGAATTGTGTGCCTCACATTTTTTTACCGCAGAGACGCGGAGACGCAGAGCTTTTAATAACTAATTATTTACACCTCTGCGCCTCCGCGTCTCTGCGGTAAAAATAACTTCTGAGACATCTCTTAAATCCCTCTTTCCTGCTTATTCCATCCTATGTCCTTTATCCTTAAAATGGCCTGGCGTGATAGTCGCCGAAACCGCGCCCGTCTCTTGCTTTTTATCTCTGCTATTACGGTTGGAATTGCCGCGCTGACCGCAGTGCGTTCTTTTTCTGTCAATCTGATGGCCGACATAGATCGGGAGGCCAAGACACTTCTTGGAGCGGATCTGTTGTTGGGCGCCAATCAGCCTGCTCCCGATTCCATTCTGGCAAGGGTAGAACAGCCTGGGGTACAAAAAGCCAAAGTGCTCAATTTCATGAGTATGATCCGTTTCCCCAATGGAGGCGGCACGCGTTTGTCGCTCATACGGTCGCTGGAAGGCGATTATCCTTATTACGGCGTCTGGAAAACAGAACCGGTAAATGCCTGGAAAAGCTTTCGCGATGGAAAAACGGCATTGGTAGATCATGCATTGTTACTGCAGTTCGGCATAAGGCCGGGCGACAGTATTCAAATAGGCAATGAGACCTTTCGCATTGAGGGTGATCTGTTGTCGTCGCCCGGCCGTGCGGGCATTGCCAGCAGCATTGCGCCGGTGGTATTCATACCGGCTAAATATCTGGATGCCACCGGGCTGATTCAACGCGGCAGTCGGGTAGATTACCAGTATTATTATAAAATGCCGGAGAATGTAGATGTGGATGCTATGCTCAAGCCCATGGAAAAGTCCATGGAAAAGGCTAACCTCGACTGGGATACGGTGCAAAGCCGGAAAAAAAGCATCGGAGCAGCATTTGGAAATTTTGGTACGTTTTTGAATCTGGTAGGCTTTATTGCTTTGCTGCTGGGCTGTATCGGGGTGGCTGGGGCCGTACACATTTACATCAAAGATAAACTGTCGACAGTAGCCATTTTGCGCTGTCTGGGCGCCAGCGGGCGCAAGGCTTTTTATGTGTATCTGGTGCAGGTGGCAGGCATCGGGTTACTAGGCGCAATAGCAGGCGCATTAGGGGGGAGTTTGATCCAAAAATTGCTTCCAATCGTGGTTCGGGATCTGCTTCCTATTGAAAATGTAAGTACGGACATTTCATTGGCGGCCTTGCTTCAGGGCGTTGGGCTTGGGTTGACAGTGGCAGTGTTGTTTGCCTTGCTACCCCTTTCCGGTATTCTAAAAACCTCTCCGTTACGCACCCTTCGGGCGTCTTTCGGTGAATTGGAAACCGATAATCGTTTACTTCGCTGGGGTGTTTACCTGGCTATTCTGGCTGTTTTGCTTGGATTCACTTATTGGCTGGTGGGCGACTGGATGGAAACCTTTGCTTTTATGGGAGGTATTACCGCAGCATTTTTAATTCTTTGGGCTGTTGCGCAATTGCTGACCTTCCTGCTTCGACGTTTCTTCCCCAAAAAATGGAGCTATGTGGTTCGTCAGGGTATTGCCAACCTTTTCCGGCCGGAAAATCAAACCGTACTGCTGGTAGTAACCATTGGTTTGGGCACCATGTTGCTATCTACCTTGTTCCTCACCCAAAGTCTGCTGCTTAAACAGGTGGAGTTCTCCGGCAGCGGTAGTCAGCCTAATATGATTCTGTTTGATATTCAGGCCAATGATAAAGACAGTGTGGCGCAATTGGTACGGCAACACGGCATGCCGTTGATGCAACAGGTAGCTGTGGTGACCACCCGGGTGGAAAGTATCAACGGTCAAACCAAACGGCAATACGAGTTGGAGCATCCCGACCCGGATTCCATCAAAACCCCGGAAGGGGATAGGGGTAGGGGGCGCCTACCGCAGGAAAGTGACCGTATATCCAACTGGGTTTGGGACCGTGAATATCGGGTAACCTTCCGTGATACATTGATTGATACCGAGACCATTATGGAAGGTGAATGGGTGGGCGTACATACCCCTGGCCAGCCCATTAAAATTTCCATTTCGGACGGATTACAGCGCAGTATGAAGGCTCAAATTGGCACTAAAGTAGTGTTTAACGTACAGGGAGCCCGATTGGAATGTGAAGTAGCCAGTGTGCGCAAAGTTGATTTCAACCGGGTACAAACCAACTTCTTGGTGGTATTCCCTAAAGGTGTTTTGGAGCCGGCGCCACAATTCCATGTGATTGTTTCCAAGGTGCAGGATGCCGAGCAATCTGCTCGTTTTCAAAGCGAACTGGTGCGGCGTTATCCGAGTGTATCGGCTATTGACCTGACACAAATCCTTCGGTCGGTGGATGAAGTATTGCGCAAAGTATCTTTTGTAATCCGGTTTATGGCCTTATTCAGTATCCTGACAGGCTTATTGGTGCTGTTCAGTTCTATTTATCAGAGCAAGTTTGCGCGGGTGCGCGAGAGCGTCCTGTTGCGCACGCTTGGCGCAAGCAGGCGACAAATACTGGGTATCAATGCCTTGGAGTATTTCCTGTTGGGGGCATTATCCTGCCTTGCAGGGGTGGGGCTTTCGGTTGCGGGGGCATGGGCATTAGCCAGGTTTGCCTTCCAGATACCATTTGAGATTGAATGGTGGCCATTGTTGCTCACATTTGGCGTTATTTCGGCGCTTACCGTGATTATTGGTTTGCTCAATAGCAGAGAAGTAGTACAAAAGCCGCCCTTGGAAGTTTTAAGACAGGAGGTATAACCATGGCTTCAAGGAAGACGACACCTTCGTTTACAAGATAGATCGGGAAAACTTTTTGGAAAAATACGGGCAATGACTTTATGGTTGGTGGAAAACAGCGACTTTTGCCTTGAAAAACGAGGGGAATAATGATTGTCATTTTGGGTCATTTTAGGTCATTTTGGGTCATTTTAGGTCATTTTAGTCATTTAGGTCATTTTTTGGTATATGAAAATGAATTAAAAACGGAGTTTTTAAATTAAAAAATGACCCCAAATGACGCCAAATGACCTAAAATGACTCCATAATGTCGAAGAAAAAAACACCGCCACAGTCGCCAAAGCAACCTCAACGGCCGGAAAAGCCTGAAGAATCATCTGTAGCTGAATCCACTCCCGTTTCCGGAGGCTTTCAGTTTGAACCAGCCTGGTTATGGGCGGTGGTGCTGACCGTGGCTACGGTGATGGCGTATTACATATCGTTGGATAATGGCTTCATGGTGTTCGACGATGATAAGGCCATCCGGTACAACAACCTGATCAAGAATCCCACTTTCCGGGGACTTTTCATGGCCAACAACCTGGGCATGTACGCACCGATTACCTGGTGCGGGTATGCGCTGGTGTACGCGCTGGCCGGCGAGAGCGCATCGGCATTTCACACGTTTAGTCTGTTGCTGCATATTGGCTGTGTGTTGAGTGTATTTACCCTGATGCGTATGTTGCAATCCAGGGCTGAAGTAGCCTTTTTTACCGCTCTGTTGTTTGCCCTGCACCCCATGCAGGTGGAAGCAACCAGCTGGATAGCCGGACAGAGCGCCCTGACCTTTTCCCTGTTTTACCTCCTGAGCCTGATGGCTTATGTACAATGGCAAAACAGCCGGCGCGCCTTGTTCTTTGGTTTGTCTATTGTGGCCTTTCTGTTGTCGGTATTATCCAAATCTGCGGCGGTGACCTTGCCGGTGCTGCTTTTGGCGCTGGACTGGTATAAAAACGGAACTGTAACCCTCAAAAATGTACTGGCCAAGGCGCCTTATTTTGTGGTGAGTCTGATTTTCGGCTTATATACTTTCTCTACCCGTGAGGCGGAAGGACACGATCTGGTGGTGGCTTCAAGCGCCTACAACCTTTTTGATCGTTTTCTGATGGTTTGCCATTCCCTGTTGTTTTATCCGGTGAAATTGCTGCTGCCCTTCAAGCTCAGTATTTTTTACCCGATGGAAAAAACAGACGGCGTTTGGTCTATAGATTACTACCTGGCGCCGCTGGCCCTGGCTGCGATAGGCTGGGCTGCCTGGAAATACGGACGGCGCGACCGGGTGATAGGACTGGCGGGATTATGGTACCTGATTCCGTTGGCAGTTATGCTGCCTTATGTATCGGTGGGTACTTTTGAAATGCGTTCAGACCGTTATGTGTATATTTCTTCGGTGGGTTTTTTCCTGCTGCTGGTGTATCTGGCACAGCGTATTCCGGCTGAAATACGGCGTGGTGCGCTGATTGGGATGGCACTTTTGTTCGGCTTTTTAACCCTGGAACGCAGTCAGGTGTGGAACAACGAGGTATCGGTGTTCCGGGATTGTGTGGATAAATATCCGGATGCGCCGCTGTGCAACTGCAATCTGGCCTATGGAGAACTGCTCAACCTGGAATTTGAACCTTCTGTGCAGCATTACACCAAAGCGCTGGCCCTGGATCCAAGTTTTGTGGAAGCGTATAATGGCAGGGGGCAGGCGTATTTTCAATTGAAAAAATTCCCTGAGGCTTATTCCGACTTTGATAATGCCATCAAGGCGGGCATCGTTACCCCCAAATTGTTCCTCAACCGGGGGAAATGCCATGTTATTTTAGGCCGGCCTGCAGAGGCTATCCCGGATTTGGCCAAAAGTATTGAACTGGAGCCGCGCAACCCGGAAACCTGGTATTTTAAAGCGGTGGCAGAGGGCAAAACCGGCGACCTGGCGGGGGCATTGAAAGATTACAGCAAAGCCATTGAGTTGAACCCGCAATACGTGGAAGCATTGGTGAACCGCGGTTTGATGTATTTCAACGAACAAAAATTTGATGAAGCCATAGCGGATTACACAGCTGCGCTGGCAGTTCGTCCGGACATCATCATTGCCCGCAACAACCGAGCCATGGCCTACCTCAGCAAAGGCATGCTCAATGAAGCGCTGGCTGATGTAAACAAATCCATTGAGGCGCAGAGCAACTACCCGAAATCCTACGAAACCCGCGCCAAGGTGTATTCCCAAATGGGAAAGACAGCCGAAGCCGCACGGGATATGGAAAAGGTGAAATCATTGACGAGTGGAGGATAGAAGCAGATTCGCACTTGTTCGGGATTTTGATTTGGGTTACAAAAAGTATCTGTTTTTAGATTGCCTGGTTATCCATTTAGGGTATTCTGTTTACCCGCCCTGATGGTTGGCGTTTCCTTATTCAAAGCGCAATAAAAAAGAACCACAGCGTTACAAAAGACACAAAATATATTATTTTTTGTGCCTTTTTGGACGCTGTGGTTCCATACATTATAGGGTTGTGCCGCCCCAAAAATTGGGATGATTCATATCCCGGAATATACCGTTAAACGGTACGACTTACTTCGCCAATACCACTTTAATCAGAATGGACTCTTCGCCCGCTCTGACGCTTAGCAGGTACATGCCATTCGTGAGTTCATTCACAGGTATAGTCATGTTGTTCTGACCTTCAAAAGCAGTTACTACTTGCTGCTGCACCAGTTTTCCAGCCAGATCCATCAGCTGAATAGTTGTTTCCAGGTTGCTTGTTGCATCAAACTGAATATTGATATGATCCGTGGCCGGATTTGGGCCGGCACTGAAATTGGAGATAGATGGCTGTTCATCGTTATCCAAACCAATGAAATTTCTTTCGCTGCCTCCTCCCTGGAAGCCGGGCTGCTGGCAACCGGTGATGACCACGTCGTCAATGTAAACCCGGTCATCATCGGCGGAAGCATCCGCACGGAAACGAAGACGAGTATTGGCAGTGAATGGGCCTGCGATGATTACCTGTCCTGATGTGCGGACCCCGTTTGAAAATTCGGTTCCGGCATTAAAATCAGCGACTGTAGTATAGTTCGTCCCCCCATTGGTGGATATTTGAAGCCAAAAATCCTCGCCATTTTCAAAGCTGATTGAATAATAAGAGAAATCTACGGTCAGTTCATCATAGGACGTCCAATTCTGGTTTGTCGTTGACATAACCGAAGTGTTGGTGTTGTCGCGGAGGAGAATGCTATGGGTTGGTGAATTAGCATAACTGGCATTATTCGTCCGGATACAATCCGTTCCGCCGTCGGTCCAGATACCGAAACCTGTTTCAAAATTATTGGAATTGATGTCAACATAAGAACACTGTCCACCACCACAGACGTTCAGGCAAGCCGCGTTATACACTTTATCGCGTATCAGATCACCTGGTTGGGGGCCAAAACCGTTGTTAAAATTGATCCCTACATTGCCTATCAAATGGCAATAGCTCATGACGGTTCCGCCGTTCGTTGGCAAATCGGCATTACAGCCTTCACTATAGCCTGCCGCTGGTCCACAACCGTCAATAGCGGTATTGTTGCCATTCCAAACACAGGCATGCGTATGAGGAGAACCCAGATTGTGTCCGATTTCGTGGGTAATAACCTCGATCGTCCAGGAATAGGTGGGTACATTGTTGTAAGTGGAATTAATGCTGCTGTACCCAACACCGTAATAACCATTGCACAAAACGTCAAGATATGCCACACCGCCAAGGCCATTGATACCCACCAGGTGCGCAAGGTCCCCGTTGTAAACACCATTTAATTCATTTCTGAACTGGTTAAGGTAGTCGCCGGCACCAGGTCCTGTATAGGGATCCGCAACATCCCATACATACAATTCATGCAGGGTAAGGTTAATGGATTCATTGGTATACATGGCTGAAACCTGACTGAATACACCAGTCATATAGGAGGTTACATTAGCCACGCTTCCTTTATTTTGGAAGAGCGTATAATCCGTTTCCACATACATGCGAACACAATTATCAGGATTGTATGCACGGTCAGATACAGCGGCTTCCTCGCCAATTTTGTGCAATTCATCATCGGTGTAACATACAAAACCACGGGCTTCTATTATATCTGAGTCTTTAAACAGGATATGGGTTTTATCCTGACTTCCTGGCAGCAGCCCTATGGTAAATCGTTCATCATTAAATTCTACCATGCCGATTACTTCATTTTCGAATACACTGATGGTAACCAATGAGGCAGGATTATCTGCTACAATGCCCCAGTAGTGAACGCCTTTATCCACATCATTGGCGACCTCCCCCGTTGAAGCGGCGCGTACCTGGAATGCATCGGAGAAATTTTTTGCAGGAACAAGGTCAAGTGTAATGCTGCTGCTATTTTCCCAGGGCATCGTTAGAGAAACAGGAGATCCCTGGTTGGACCGCAATTCCTTGGTTTTGGCAGCGTCCCATGCCAGTAATGTTGAGTGTTTCAGGGATTTTTGGGCTTCAAATCGCTCGGCTGACTGATCAGCCTCATATTTTAACAGAGGGAGTTTAAGGAATTCCTGTTTGGCTTTGGCTTGCAGCACCATTTGAGGAATCGGTTTGAAGGATTGGCCAAATATTGCGGTTGCAAGGAACAGCAATGAAAAGGAAAAAAAATGTTTAAGCATAATTTGACTTGTTTAAAACGTGAATGAATCAGGAATATTAAAGTTTTGAGAAAGGGCAAATGTAACTTTATTTTTTATTGCCAACCTTTTCGCCATTTGAAAAATTGT
>DLXL01000485.1:0-386 GCA_003448025.1 Saprospirales bacterium
CAATTTTCACCTCAAACCGGAAAAATGGTGGCATACCCTGCAAAAAAGCCTGGGACTCGATACCGACATCAATTTTGAGGAAAACCCGGAATTTTCAGAAAAATTCTGGCTGAAAGGCGATTTTGAAGAACTCATCCGTCAACAATTTACCCCCGAGCTGCAGGGGTTTCTCACCGAGCGACCGCCGGCACAATTGGAAGGCACCAATTATTACCTGATTGGCTATAAACCTAAAAAGAAAATGGAAGCGGATGAAGCCATTTGGTTTTACCGGCACTGCCTGGAAATCGTGGCATTATTGCAACAAAAAAAGGGAGAAGCGTTGCTTAAACTGGCTGAATTGGAAAAAGTGAAGGAGGTGAAATTACATGATTGAAGATTACATG
>DLXL01000485.1:470-4373 GCA_003448025.1 Saprospirales bacterium
ATTACATGATTGAAGATTACATGAGTACATGATTGGAGAGGGACGCGTTCGGCTTGAGTTGCCATCAGGGCCGCAGGCCCCAACCGGATACCAAACCCAACGCCTTCCTTCGTCAATCATGTACTCATGTAATCTTCAATCATGTAATCCTCTCAATTGCTATTTCACCACACTTTTAAAATACTCATACGTCAATTTCAATCCTTCTTCGCGGTTGAATTTGGGCTCCCAGCCCAGGATGGTGCGGGCCTTGGTGATGTCCGGGCGGCGCTGCTTGGGATCGTCTACCGGGAGCGGGCGATAATCAATATAAGCTTTTGGATTCTTAACCAGATCCAGGATCTCGTGGGCAAACTGCATCACGGTGATCTCGGATGGATTGCCCACATTCATCGGCAGGTGATAATCGCTCAATAGCAAACGATAAATACCTTCCACCAAATCATCTACATAGCAGAATGAACGCGTTTGTGAGCCATCGCCAAACACCGTAAGTCCTTCTCCCCGAATGGCTTGTGCGAAGAATGCCGGCAACACCCGACCGTCGTTTACCCGCATTCTGGGTCCGTAGGTATTGAAAATACGGATGATGCGTGTTTCCACGCCATGGTAATTGTGATATGCCATGGTGATGGCTTCGAGGAAACGTTTGGCTTCATCATACACACCACGCGGACCAACCGGATTTACATTTCCCCAGTATTCTTCCGTTTGCGGGTGTACCAGCGGATCGCCGTATACTTCAGACGTAGAGGCTACCAGGATTCGCGCGCTTTTTTCCTTAGCCAGTCCCAAGAGGTTGTGCGTACCATGGGCGCCCACCTTAAGGGTTTGGATAGGCATTTGAAGGTAATCAATCGGACTGGCAGGCGAAGCGAAGTTCAGGATATAATCCAGCTTGCCAGGCACGTGAACAAACTTCGTCACATCGTGATGATAGTATTCAAAATCTTTTTCCGGAAACAAATGCTCGATATTGGTTAAATCGCCTGTGAGCAAGTTATCCATACCAATCACCTGATAGCCTTCGGCCAAAAAACGGTCGCATAAATGCGACCCGATAAAGCCGGCAGCGCCGGCTACTAGAACTCGTTTTTTTGTCATGAATGTCTTACCAATAACCGGCCGGGAACACCCCGGCCCTGGGAAGCCACAAAGGTACTTCCTTCCCCCTTCCCCTACACCTGCCCCATAAATTAATGTCAAAAATCAGCGCCAAACCCGATATTTGTTCCCCGTTCCAAACCCTTCAAACATCTTCAAACCCATCAAACATCTTCCCGGAATAACATTCCGGGATACTTCAAACCCATCCCTACCATGCTCGCCGTTCTCTCCATTATTATCGGTATTGTTTTCGTTCTATTGTTGTTTAGCATGCTCACTTCCGCAGTAGTAGAAGTTTACCATGCTTTTTTTGCCTCACGAGGGAAACACCTCCGCGAAACCCTGGAAATTATGCTGGGGAAAGATATGTGCGATAAATTCTACGCTCATTCCTATTTCCGGCAGTTATCCTCTGCCACCAAACCCAAATCCAGTAAAAAACTGCCGATCTGGATGGAAAAGAGCACCTTTAGTACTGTTTTAGCAGATATTCTTAATCCACCCAATAGTAACCTGAGTATTCCGGAAAGAATAGCCCTCGTTGAAAACGAAGACCTGCGTAAAGTGCTGGACTTCCTGTGGCGGCAATCCAATAACCGGATGGATGTGTTCCAGCAAAAGGTTGAAGACTGGTTCGACGATGTAATGGCCCGTGCCAAAGACTGGTTTGGAGATGCCACCAAATACCGCCTGTTTGTAATCGGATTAGTACTGGCCGGCATCCTGAATGCCGATACGATCCAAATCTATAAAAGCTTGTCGGTCAATGCCGCGCTGCGTGATGAATTGGTTAAAAACGCCGAAACTTTTGTAGAAAGTAATGCTGGCGTAGCGGCAATCGATACTTCCAAATCTTTTGAACAGGCCAAACAAAGCCTGACCATCTCCAAAGATTTGTACGTACAAACCGTACAATCACCTCTGGGTCTGGGCTGGACCGATCAGGGTGCCATGCCTACCGATTGGTGGGGCTGGCTCATCAAGTTGGCTGGTTGGGCGCTTACCGGAGTAGCTGTGACACTGGGCGCGCCCTTCTGGTATGATATGCTGCGCAAATTATTAAGCCTGAAAGGATCAGCAGGTGGTGGCAGTTCTGGTTCGGGCGGACGATCCAGGAATACCGACGACACCTCTGCTTTTGAAATGAAAGCCGCCGAAACAGATCCAACTACCCCCGCCGCAGGGTGATTTATATTCTTTAATAAAGCAGCCGGGGAACTTCCCGGCTGCTTTATTGTTTTGAGGCGGTAAATTTGCCCGGAGAATCGGGTACACAAGAGCCTGACATTGCTACAACATATGATTTTCGAGCCGAAAGACGTATTCCATAAACTGGAATTCGACAAAATTCTGGACTTGCTGGAAAGAGAAGCATTAACGCCCATGGCCGCCGAGCAGTTGCGCGCACTGAGACCGTCGACGGAATTTGCCTGGATTGATCAAAGCCTGAGGGAAACACGCGAATACAAACTGATTCTGGAAAAAAATGACCGATTCCCATTAGAACGGTTCACTGATATTTTACCCGACCTCAAAATGCTGGAGGTAGACGGCTTCACCTTGCAAGCCGAGGCATTCCAGGGCATCCTCCGGGTGCTGATCCTCATGCGCGATGTATTCCGCTTTTTTGCCGGCGGCGCCAAAAAAGAAATTTATCCCAAACTCTTCGATATCACCCGGGAGCTTTCCAATGTTGACCAGCTGATGAAATCCATCACGGCGGTGTTTGACGAAAAAGGTGAAATCCGCCCGGATGCATCCCCGGATCTGCTCCGGATCCGACGCGAAACCCAGCAAAAGATCCGGGAATTGGACGGACGATTCCGCCAGATTATTCAGGAATGTCGCTCAAAAGGCTGGTTATCTGACTCCCCGGAATCCTTCCGCAATGGACGCCGGGTACTCAGTGTGCCCTCAGAACACAAGCGTAAGATCCGGGGTATTATCCACGACGAATCCGATACAGGTCGCACCGCCTTCATAGAACCGGAAGCCGTCATTGAGATCAACAACGACATCTTCGACCTGGAACATGAAGAGCGACGGGAAATCTTCCGCATTTTGCGGAATTTAAGCGATACTTTGAGGCCATACAGCAGCCTTATGCGCAGTTATGCCCAGGTGTTGGTGCGTTTCGATGAAATCCGGTCAAAAGCCTCTCTGGCATTGTCACTCCGGGCCGGCATGCCGATACTCAAAGAAAAGCCCACATTTTCCATCCGAAAAGGATACCATCCACTGCTGTACCTCAAAAACAAACAAACCGGCAAAAAAACCATCCCGTTTGAACTCCGGCTTAATTCAGAAAACCATATCCTGATCCTTTCCGGTCCGAATGCAGGTGGTAAATCGGTAGCCATGAAATCAGTAGGCCTGCTGCAACTGATGGTGCAAAGCGGATTGCTCATCCCGGTTCATGAACTGAGTGAATTCGGTATTTTCAAACAGGTATTTGCCGATATCGGCGACCAGCAAAGCCTGGACGACGACCTGTCTACCTACTCCTCCCGACTGCAAAATGCACGGGTGTTCCTGCAAAAAGCCAACCCCGAAACCCTGGTGCTTATTGATGAAATGGGCAGCGGCACTGACCCCAAACCCGGTGGCGCCATTGCAGAAGCCATTTTGCGTCAGTTGCACCGAAAAGGCGTATATGCTGTCATTACCACCCACTATTCCAACCTCAAAGTGTACGCCTTCCGGAATCACGGCATTTTGAACGGCAACATGCACTTCGACAAAGCCACCCTCTCCCCTACCTACGAACTCAAAGTTGGACGACCGGGCAGCAGTTAT